>JBLHOS010000008.1:0-55357 GCA_047623825.1 Paracoccaceae bacterium
GCATCGAGGATGTGTTACAAAGCCACCACTTCCGATCCGGTGAAGAGCTGGAGGCCACGCTGCACCGCTACGTCTGGCTCTACAACCAGCAACTCCCGCAATCAGCCTTGGGCAGCAAGACGCCCTTGCAGGCGATGAAGGATTGGCACAAAATCAAACCAGGGCGGTTCAAGAAACAGCCGTACTACCGTCCGGGATGGGACAGCTACCGTCTCACTTCAACAACCGCTAAGTCTGGCTGCTGCAAGAGTTCTTGGCCAGAACACTTATTCAAATTCTCGATTGTCCCACGTCCGAGATCACAGGACGCGAAGTCCTAGGACATATCCAGCCTCGTCTAAAAATTGGTGATCCCGGGAGGACTTGAACCCCCAACATCCTGATTAGAAGTCAGGTGCTCTATCCAGTTGAGCTACGGGACCACTCGGGTGGTGATACGTATTATTGACCTTGCGGTCCAGTCGTTGTCTTGAGATTTCACAATCGGGTTTTAGCCCGATCAGTGGGTCCAGGCGCCGCGTCTGGTTGTAGCGAAATTATCGGCATAGCCGCCCGGACGAATGTTCGGTTTGCGCTTTTTGGGTTGCGTCACCACAACCTCAATCCCATTATTCGCTGCATAATCTTGGGCAGCCTCCAGCGTGTCAAACTGCAGATGCACTTGGCTGTCCATGTCAGATGAACTGGTCCAGCCCATCAACGGATCAATATTGCGCGGTGACGCAGGTACAAATTCCAAAACCCAGTTACGGGTCTTTGCAGTACCCGAGGACATCGCAGTCCTTGCCGGTTGATAGATACGCGCAGGCATCAGCAGTCTCCCTAGATTTCACCCGTTTATCCCGAATGCGGCCCCATGATGCAACTGGCATTTAGTCGCTACTCGTATTGGATCTAGTCAAGTTACGGCTTGGGAGATGCAAGTTGGCTGCCAACCGGGCTCGAGGGAGCGAGGGTGGGGTGGGTGCGCGACCCCGATTGACAGCCTCTTCTGCTGCTTGCAATTTAAAATTAGGTCAAATTCTTTTTTTTAGCAACAAATTTATCCCCTTAAGGTTGTATAAACTTGTCTAAAACTGTCCACTATTTTGAAAGGTTTTGTTAACTATTTCAGTGCTCCACATCTACGATAAACGTCAGTATCTGTCAGGGCCTTGAACAAGAACAAAATAAGATCATTCTATGGGTATAACGCCCCTCAGGAATTCTCCATATGTCCGCCATCGCTCCACAAACTGCAAAAGCCGAAACTCGCGCTCGCCTGAAGTTGGAAGGCGGTAAGCGCTTCATTTTGAGTACAGAATTTGAACCCGCGGGCGATCAACCCAAGGCAATTGTCGAGTTGTCGCAAGGACTACGCGACGGTGAACGCGATCAGGTGTTGCTGGGTGCAACGGGTACCGGCAAAACTTTTACCATGGCCAAGGTGATTGAGGAAACGCAGCGCCCTGCAATCATCCTCGCACCAAACAAAACATTGGCGGCACAACTTTACGGCGAGTTCAAAGGTTTCTTTCCACAAAACGCCGTCGAGTATTTCGTCAGCTACTACGATTATTACCAGCCGGAGGCCTATGTTGCGCGCTCTGACACTTTTATCGAAAAAGAAAGTCAGATTAACGAACAGATCGACCGGATGCGCCATTCTGCGACCCGCGCATTGCTAGAACGCGACGACGTGATCATCGTGGCATCCGTGTCTTGCATCTATGGAATCGGCTCAGTTGAGACCTACGGCGCGATGACCCAAGAGCTTGAAGTTGGTCAGCAATACGATCAGCGCAAAGTGATGGCCGACCTTATCGCCCAGCAGTATCGCCGCAATGATCAGGGGTTCCAGCGTGGCACATTCCGAGTGAGAGGCGACAGCGTAGAGATCTGGCCCGCCCACTTGGATGACCGAGCCTGGAGGCTTAGCTTTTTTGGCGAGGAGATGGAGGGGATTACCGAGTTTGACCCCCTAACGGGCGCCAAAACTGACGCATTCGAAAAGATCCGGATCTATGCAAATTCACACTATGTGACCCCGCGTCCGACCATGAAACAAGCGGTTATCGGCATCAAGAAAGAGCTGCGGATGCGCCTTGATCAATTGGTGGCGGATGGCAAATTGCTGGAAGCGCAGCGGCTGGAGCAACGGTGTAATTTCGACGTTGAGATGTTGGAGGCGACTGGCGTCTGCAGCGGGATTGAGAACTATTCCCGCTACCTCACCGGACGCGCGCCCGGTGAGCCACCCCCCACATTGTTTGAATACATCCCCGATAACGCGATTGTCTTTGCCGACGAGTCCCACGTTTCAGTGCCGCAGATAGGCGGCATGTACAAAGGCGACTACCGGCGCAAATTCACATTGGCAGAGCATGGCTTTCGCTTGCCCTCCTGCATGGACAACCGCCCCCTGAAGTTTGAAGAATGGGACGCCATGCGCCCGCAAACGGTGTTTGTCTCAGCAACCCCAAGCGCGTGGGAACTGGACCGCGCAGGTGGCGTTTTCACCGAGCAGGTCATTCGTCCCACAGGTTTGGTTGACCCAAGAATAGAGATCCGCCCGGTCGAAATGCAGGTCGATGATCTACTGGACGAAGTCCGGCTTGTTGCCGCGGATGGCTACCGCACACTGGTCACTACCCTGACCAAACGCATGGCCGAGGATCTAACTGAATACATGCATGAGCAGGGGATCAGGGTCCGCTACATGCACTCTGACATCGACACGATTGAACGGATCGAGATCTTGCGCGACCTGCGCCTTGGCGCGTTTGACGTTCTGATCGGGATCAACCTGCTGCGGGAGGGTCTGGATATCCCTGAATGCGGCTTGGTAGCCATTTTGGACGCGGACAAGGAAGGATTCCTGCGATCCGAAACCTCGCTGGTCCAGACCATCGGTCGGGCGGCGCGAAACGTCGATGGCAGGGTGATCATGTATGCAGACCGCATCACCGGCTCAATGGAGCGAGCGATGCGCGAAACCGATCGCAGACGCGCCAAGCAAGAGGCCTATAATGTCGAACATGGGATCACCCCGACGACAGTCAAAAAGAACGTTGAGGACATATTAGCAGGCCTCTACAAAGGCGATGTCGATATGAACCGGGTCACCGCCAAGATCGACAAACCGCTGTACGGCGCCAATCTTGAGGCTGTCTTGAATGGCCTGCGGATCGATATGCGCAAAGCCGCCGAAAACCTAGAATTTGAGGAAGCCGGCCGCCTGCGCGATGAGGTCAAGCGGCTGGAAACTGTCGATCTGGTGATCTCAGACGACCCACTGGCCCGGCAATACGCGGTTGAGAAGGCCGTGGATGATGCCCAAAAGGCGGGCGGTCGCAGCACGGCCGGACGGCCCGGCCAAAGGGGTGGAAAATCCAGATATGGCGGGAAGAAATGACAGCGCATCCCGGCAAAACACCATGGGCATCCATGCGGCTGCAGTCAGGATGCCATTGTCCAAACTTGGGATCCGGCCCCTGCACATGATGCGCATCACCCTGATCCTTACCTTAATCACATCGCCTGCATTCGCCTGGGAATTCACCCCCGATCCGGTCTGCACCGTCACCCATGACACACCACAGGCCGCCTTGCGCCTAACTTATGATCCGCGCATCCCGGAATATGCGATTACATTGACGCAACTGGGTCAGGTTTGGGCTGATGGCCCAATATTTGCGATGCGGTTTGATGGGCCCCGGCCCATCGTGATCTCAACCAATCGCCATGTCCTAAGCGACGGTAATACCGCTGTCACTGTCACGGATAGTGGCTTTGGCAATGTGCTGGATGGATTGGAATTCAACGACACTGCAGTGGCCAGTGTGGACGGCACGCAGCTGGATCTGCCGCTTGCAGGTGCTGCCCGCGCGATTGCCGCGTTTCGGGCCTGTGCGTCGGGCGCGTCGGTCTAAACCAGACGCGCCCGACGCACAGCGCATTAGAAGTCGAAAATCTCACCCAGGAACGATCCCCGGCTTTTCTTTTTGTAGCCTCGATCCCCACGGTCCCCGCGATCACCACGATAATCGTCATCATAGCCACCTCGACCAGCCGAAGGCGGTGGTATCGGCGCAGCACTCCGCTCAATTATCTTGTCCAATTCGCCCCGATCCAACCAGACGCCACGACATTGTGGGCAGTAGTCGATCTCAACTCCGCTGCGATCAGCCATCACCAGCTCGGTTCCGTCAATTGGGCATTGCATGGGGCATTCTCCTGTTTGCAGACCCACATATAGGCAGTGTAATCCGGCTGAAGAACAGTAATAGGAAAACCCTATGGCGGGCGCGGATGACGCGGCCCTATCGGCCCAATTCCATCTGGCGCGCAATCTCGCTTGCCCATTCGCCGATAACGGGGATGAAGTCGATCTGGGCCAGAAAAAATGCCAAAAATGACACCAATATTGAGGCCCCTAATACAGTGCCTAATCCAAACGCCAGACCGCGGGCGAAATTGAATGCCAACAGACGGCCAACGGAATTGTGCAGTCGCACAAAGCGGTGAGAATTCAGGTGCGACACCTCTCCCCGCAGAGCCCTGATCTCTTCGACAAGCCGATCGTTCGCAGGCTCAGACATAGCACGGTCCACCAATTAGATTACGACCGCAGCCTAACAAATCCGCGCTAACTGTCAAAGCTGTCCACGACGTCATACATTACCGGCTCAAAGCTCCGGCACAGGGCATTGATCCTGCGATTACGGGTCCGCATCTCTTGGGTGCGCAGCATCGCCTGAAAATCTCCGCGCACTTGCCATTGTGAATAGTTCGCAACGCGGGTTTGCGCATCGTTCACATGTAGCACGGCAGAAACAAAACCCGGCTGCCTTGAGATGAACGCGCTATAGGCATCAGTCAGCTCATCGATCAGGTCTTGGCATGTGCCTGGCGTGGTCTCAAATGTGGTGATGACGGTTTGCAGATCCGTTCCTTGGGAAATCGTAGACATATGGTTTGGGTCCTCCCTTGCGCACCATAGCGCAGGAAACCAATCTTACCAAACTCGATTGTCTGCACCCTATCGCGGCCGGATCGCCTGATAGGCAACGGCGGTCGCCGCATTCGCAAGGTTCAAGGATCGAATATGCTGACCACGCATCGGCATGTGAAAAATGCGGTCCTCTTGCCCCGCAAGGATCTCGCTCGACAGGCCTTTGCTTTCTTGTCCAAAGACCAGATAGGCATCTTGCGGATAGTCTGGCTCAAAAAAGCTTTGGCGGCCAAATTCCTCGAAAAAGAATAGCTGATCGCGTCGCGGTGCCCGCGTGGCCTCAAACGCGGCCCAGGTGTCAAATTCGGTCAGGCGGACATGCTGCCAGTAATCCAGTCCCGCCCGGCGCACAGCCTTTTCGGTGATGTCAAAACCATACGGTTTAACCAAGATCAGCTCTAGGTCTAGTGCGACACATGTTCGCCCGACGGCACCGGCATTTCCGGGGATCTCTGGCGCCACAAGGACGATCTTCATGCTGTCTGAACTTTGGGTCACTACACATCCTTTAGCCCCATCTTAGGGCGATTAGCGAGTTCTTAACCATCTCGCCGCAGGTTAACCATATGTTGTGCACTCGGGTTCTCCTTATCGTTCTGATCGCCCTTGCCCCGATGCACGTCGCGGCGGGTGGTTGGGCGCGTGGTCAGGGGCAGAGTTTTGTCTCTATTTCCCATAGCCGTAGCACGACTCAAACGGCCTTGGCGTTCGGCGATACCGGCACCGACGGCTACACTATGCTTTATATCGAATACGGGCTCACTGATCATCTGACCTTTGGACTGGATGCAGGTGAAAGTGCGACCTCACATCAAACGGTCGCGTTCTTGCGCTACACACTGACGGACCCATCTGATCGCACGCAGATCTCGTTTGATCTGGGCGGTGGTGATCGCGCGTATGAGTTTACGCCCGACATGACATTGTTGCGCTTTGGCCTCTCTGCAGGGCGCGGATTGTCAGCGGAAGGTCTGGCAAGGTTGCCAATGATCACACCACAGGGGGGCTGGCTGGGGCTAGAGGCGATCGCACTTTATGACAGGACCCACGACACGCTGGACTGGACGTTTGAGGTCACGCTTGGACTGGCCCTGACCAATCGCGATAAGCTGATCCTGCAGATGCTACATTCCGATGTTGCAGGCGCAAACCGTGCGCTGACCATCACGTCCAGTTATGTGCGCGACTTTTGGGGCCATACCTCGGTTCGGTTCGCCTCTCAGTTCGGGTTGGGCGGGACTGACCACATCGGCGTTGAGGTGGGCATTTGGCGTAGGTTCTAGATGTCAGCTTTGCTAACATATGCCAATCACCTGCAAATCGGGCACAGTAATGTCAAACAAAATCAACCCAATTCGCGATACGGATGCGCAGGCACGGGTGCTAGCGCGCCGCATCTTGTCCGACGCCCGGTTCGGTGCGCTTGGTGTGATTGATCCCACCAGCAGCAGCCCCATGGTCACTCGGATCGCGGTTGCCACGGCGGCAGATGGCACCCTGTTATCCTTGATGTCTGATCTGTCGCTACACACCACCGCCCTTGGGAAGACACCAATTTGTTCTTTACTGATTGGGGAGCCGGGCCCCAAAGGCGACCCGCTAAGCCACCCCCGGCTTACCCTGCAATGTAGGGCAGAGCCGATCGAAAAATCGGGCCTCAGGGTACGCTATCTATCGCTGCACCCAAAAGCGCAGCTTTATTTCGACTTTGCGGATTTTCAAATGGTTGCCCTTCGCATCAACTCCGCATTCCTGAATGGCGGTTTTGGTAAGGCCTACCATCTGACCGCTGCTGAGCTAATCCTCTAGTTAAAACAGGCCTGTATCCTTGCCAATCCTGCGCACTTTGTAATTTTTCTAGGTGAAACCAAAAAGCAGTGTAGGGTTGATCACATGAATTTAAACACGCTAGACCCGGATCTGGTTGGCCTATGGATTGTCATAGGAAAGCCAACAACCTATGAAATTTTGCCCGACGCCAGCTATCACGTCGCCGATCCAGAGGCAGCTTTGGAGATTGCAGCAGATGGCGCGACGATGACCTGGGGTGCAATCGAATATGATCGCATGCTCGGCACTGGTCCCAATATCGATGGGGTCTGGCGAAATCGCGAAGATGGCGATGAGTGGTATTTCCGGCCCGACGGCACCTACAGTCTGCATTTGACAGGGTCTGACGACATTTTTGGCATCTGGGCACTTCGCGATGATGCCAACACGCTTTGGACCCGCGAATATCGCGGAACGGTCCAGACAAATGGCGCGCAGTTGCAGTTCTTTTTGCCGGCAAGTCCGCCGCTCAGTTATGGCTACACGGTTCAAAACGGCATCTGGTCCTTGATGGACCCGCAAAGCTGGAGCGTTCTGGCCACCTATCAGCGTCCCTGATCTTTCCTACCAAAACTCAGTGCCCAGCGCACCTTTGATGGTGCCCGTCAAATTAGGCGTCATCCAGCCGCCATAGAAATCGCCGGGCTGTGGAATTACCTCAAGTTCCCCCACAAAACAGGCCTCCATCTGACTTGCATAGAACGCGACATGATCCCGAAGTGCCGCAAAAACCGACGTTGGATCCGGGTAGGACCAGGCGGCACGGGCCTGCAATACCTCCCCGGCCACCACAGTCCAATAGCACGCAACACCTTTCCATTCACAAAAACTGCGTCCTGCGGCGGGCAGTCGTGCACCCGCCAAAATGTCTGATAACGGCAGGTAATAGGTTGGGGCATGATGGGTTTCGAGCACGCGAAACGCCTGATCGCTATTGGCAATTTCGATCCCAGCCAGAATAACACGCACCGTCTGGTGCACGCGCTCCAACGCCGGTGGGCGTGGATAGGACTGCACATTTTCAATCAGCAATTGCGTCATAATTTCCTCCGCTTTGATTAAAGAACTAGCGGTAGATCTGCAAAGGAAAACCCCTGCCCGATCGGGCAGGGGTCGCTGTTTTGGGTGACGGTATTAGGGCGTGTCACACCGCGCTGTCAGTAAGACCGACCCTTTCAGATCCTGCGACCAGTTCAGCCGGATTGAGCCGCGCCCAACGCCGTGCCGGGTGGTGGCATATGGCATCGTATAAACCGCCACGTTTGCGACCGATCGCACCGCCCCTTCCGGCAAGACCGAAACCGCCGTAATCGCCTCTCCACCGAAGGGGAAATGGTCGCGCAGATCAACTTCCCATGTCGTCACTGGCGTCGCTTCCGTCACTTTTATCGTGATCGGGTTTTGGGGACGGTTGGTAATTCCGTGATAGATATTGCCATTGAACGTCAGATTATGGGTCCGGCTCATATCTAAGGGCGCAATACTGTCGTCAACCTCATCAACGCGCAGTAACGCCTGCCCGTTGATCTGTTTGAACACATTGCCGGTCACCGTCATTCCGTTGATGTAGTGATCCTGCCCATAAGGCTTGATATGCAAGTAAGTGAACCACGGTGCCGAGCCGATCGACATGAAGATATTACCGACAATGCTAAGCCCACCGAATGAGTATTCGCCCACCATATCGGGTGCGCTGTCATGCTCATTATTCCACTCGATATAGCAATTATCCACATAATTCCCGGTAACCGTCGTTTTGCAGTTAGTTGAGGTCAGCAACAGCCCAGCAGACCGCACACCATCAGTCTCATTGTCACCCTGAAAGAAGTGGTTTCCGGTAACCAAATGACCGGTTCCACTCAGGACGCCAAAGTGGCGGAATTTTACAGCACGGTTGTCACGGATCTTGGCGTCGTTCTTATTTACGTTGAATGCGATTGTCGTACGATCTTCGACCTCCAAGGTCTGCTCATTCGACAAGAACTGGTTGCGGTCGATCAACATGCCCTGACAGCCGTCACCTGCCGATGTGATCCCACGATCCTTAGGGCCCGTGAAAAAGCAGTCCCGGATATGAAAGATGATACCGCCCATTGGCAGCAGCACTCCACTGGCTTTGCCCGCGCACAAGAACTCAATATCAGATAGCACAAAGCGCTGCAAAGTTGAGAAGCCGCTGAAGTCCAGAACATATTTGAACCGACGGAAGGTATAGATCTGCTGCGCCGGTGCACCCCAAAGTGGCCGGCTTAGAAACAGCTTACCAGCAGAGATGTTCTTGCCCGTGACATAAACTTCACGCCCAACGCCCAATGGGCCCGTCAGCAGCGACCCGATCGGAATATTGGCCACATCCGCAACGCTCCCGAGTTCACTTGCCGATGTGCTAACCCAAGTTGCCGTCCCGCTATGCACCTCATCGTCCCAATTGGAACTTGGCACGCAGTTGAACTGCCCGTTACGAATGACGCGGTGATTGGCATAGCTGGTCTTGTTTTCGACTGCGGCCTGAATATCGATCGGGCCGTCCAATTCGATCCGGCGTCCGTTCATATCCAACGCATCATGATCAGAGAAGTTGAACAGCGCCTGAACCGCCTTTTTGAACCCCCGCACTTCGTCACCGAACGCATCGGCATAGGTGTTGAGATTGAAATTCTTGGTCAGCGCAAATCGCACGGTGTCGTCCATGATCATGGTGCCTTGGAACCGAACCGGGCTGTCCATGGTCAGGCTGCCGGTGATGAGGAATACACCCTCAGAGACCAAAACTTCACGCCCATTGGCCGCTGCATCTGCCGCCTCAAACGCTGCCAGATCATTGGTGACCCCATCCCCGACTGCACCAAAATCCTTGACGTCCACCCAATCCATCAGCTTGCGATAGAACACACTAGTGATGTCCTCAATCTGGATGCTTTCGATACGCACGGTGCCACCGTTGGCCCCGGTAAGATCCAGCCCAAAATGGCCATATGTCGCGGTTTCGCCCCAAACCATATCAACGCCGCCGCGCTGACCAAGACCGATAATTGCGGATACAGTCTCTATGCGACCATATTCGGTTAGTGCGACTGAGGGGCCGGTTTGGAGAACTCCGCTCACGTTGCCGTTGCTCGAATTGCCAGCCCACGCGCCTATCTGGACAGATGGCAGCGTGCCCGACACAGCCTTGATCCTGACCGAGACCCGCAGATAGGTGCCCGCCGGAACCGGCGTTTCGCCCATATAGCGCAAAGTGGTGACTGTATCTGTCTTGAGAATTTCCAGACAGGTCCCAAAGTCCTGATCTGCTGGAACCAACGCGGCATTCGTCGCCGTGGCATAGGTATCAGACCCGGGCGTTCCGTCTTGCCGGGACCAAACAGCCAACCCATCGCCAAAGGCGGGCGGCATCAAGATCAGCCCATCCGTGATCACTTGGTTCATATCGAAACCCTTTCCGTGCGCGCAAAAACGCCTTTGACCCTCGCGGATCACCGGATCCGGAAGGTTACTCAATTGTTCAAATGTAAGAAGATCACGACCCCTATCAGGTCGAATTGCCCTAAGGATTGGGCAAAACAGTTAAGGCCACGTTAAGGGTCGGAACGCAGAGGCTTCAGGCGCCGACAGACGGTGCGCGCAGCAGTTGAACCGCACTGATTTTCCAACCCGAAGCAGTCGGTGTCATCATATAATCTAGTAGGTGAACTATGCCTTGTGCATCGACAATCTGGACCCGTTGCCAAAGGTTTCCAGCGACTTCGCGCAGCACCAGATAATCAACTTCGGTCGGCCGCCAGACCATCGGATAGCCGTTTTGCACCATCGCGCCAAATCGTTCGGGGGTTTGGAACATGCCTTGGATATTCGGGCCGGCGAAGTCCCAGGCGCCGTTCACATCACCCGCAAGAAACGCATCCAATTGTCCTTGGATCGCCGCGTTAATTTCAAGGTTTGGGATTTCTGCCGCCTGCGCAAAGGCCGATTGCGCAGTTACAATCATGGCCAAAATCATCAAAATTCGCCGCATTCGCCGTCCTCCACCTATTACTCCATGACAGAACGATAGGCGGAAGTCGGTCGAGATCAACTCACGATTTCTTAATCTCGGTTAGGTGGCCAGTTTCCCCGCCAGCCCGTCTTCGATCAATGCGATAGTTTCAGACACCCCAAATAGAGCGATGAACCCACCAAAGCGTGGGCCCTGCGATGCGCCCAAAAGCACCTCATAAAGCGCCTTGAACCAGTCGCGCAGCGGCTCAAACTCGTGGTCCTTACCGACGGCAAAAACAATCGTCTGCAGCGCATCGTCGGCAAGTGGCCCGTCATAGGTCCGCAAACGTGCAATCAGATCAGCCATCGCTGCGGCCTCCTTGTCGTCAGCCAGACGGTAGGTTTTTTCTGGTTTTACAAAGTCGTTGTAATAACGCACCGCAAAACCCGCTGCCTGATCCAGATCGGGATGAGACTGGGGCGTCGCATCTGGTGCATAGCGCTGGATAAAGCCCCACAACGCCCCTTTGTCTTCTGCACTGGCAACCGAGGCGAGGTTCAACAGCATCGCAAAGCTGACCACCATATTCGACGCAGGCACGTTGTGACCGTGGATATGGAACACCGGGTTTACCATCCGCTGCGCTGCGTCCTGATCAGCGTAGGCGCGCAATTGCTGGTGATACTCGTCCACAGCTTTGGGGATCACATCAAAATACAACCGTTTTGCGGTCTTGGGCTTTTGATACATAAAGTATTGCAAGCTTTCGGGTGCTGCATATGTCAACCACTCCTCCATCGACAAACCATTGCCTTTGGATTTTGAGATCTTTTGCCCCTGCTCATCGTTGAACAACTCGTATGACAGGCTTTCAGGCGGCTGTTTGCCAAGGGCGCGGCAAATCTTGGTCGACTGCGTGACACTGTCGATCAGGTCTTTGCCTGACATCTCATAATCGACACCAAGGGCCGCCCAACGCATCGCCCAATCCGGCTTCCACTGCATTTTGACATTACCGCCGGTGATTAGGACTTCGACTCGCTCACCATCCGGCTCAGCATAGACAATGGTCCCTTTGGCCACATTGCGTTCCAATGTCGGGACTTGCAGCACATGTCCAGTTTTGGGGCTGATCGGCAAAAAGCACGAATAGGTCGCACGCCGGTCGGGGCCTAGCGTAGGCAGCATGATCTCTTGGATCTTGTCGAACCGCTCCAGTGCGATCAGCAGCATTTCGTCAAATTTTCCAGCCTTGTAGTATTCGGTCGAACTGACAAATTCATACTGAAACCCGAAATTATCCAAAAACTCGTTCAGCTTCGCGTTGTTATGATGGGCAAAACTTTCGTGCGTCCCAAAGGGGTCGCGCACTTTGGTCAGCGGCAGGTTCAGGTCCAGTGCCAGCTCTTGTTGCATGGGCACATTGGCCGGCACCTTGCGAAACCCGTCCATATCATCCGAAAAACAGATCAGCCGGGTTGGAATGTCACTTATCTGCTGGAATGCACGACGCACCATCGTGGTGCGTGCAACCTCGCCGAACGTCCCGATATGCGGTAAGCCACTGGGGCCATATCCGGTCTGAAACAGCACATGGCCCTTTTCAGGCGGCGCTTTTTCGTACCGTTTAAGCAGTCTGCGCGCCTCTTCAAAGGGCCACGCTTTAGAGCTCAGAGCGGTTTCACGAAGTTCAGACATTTACCTTATCCATTTACACGGGCGCGGCACGCCGCCGCGACAGGGCCTGCACCTATTGCCCTGCGGCCTTGGGGTCAATAAATTGATGCTATACAAATGCTGGTTGTTTTCCCCAAAAAGGTCTTTTCCCCGTGACAAATAATCCATCCCTCTCGCCGCAAGACTGCCTAATTGCCATGATGATCGTTGTATCAGTGTCGGACGAAAATATCCGGACATCTGAATTATTGACGATCCAGCAGTTGGTTAATCATCTGCCGGTCTTTGCCGAATATGACGTCGACCGAATGAAAACTGTTTCTCAGGTCGTTTTTGAGCTGTTGGAAGAGGAAGACGGCCTCGATGCGCTTTTCGGGCTAGTACTCGAAGCACTACCTGAGCCTCTTTATGAGACGGCTTATGCAATGGCCTGTGACGTCGCCGCCGCAGATGGCATATTGGGCCAGACTGAATTGGAGCTGTTGATGGAGATCCGTTACCAGCTAAACATTGATCGCCTGCATGCGGCGGCTATCGAACGTGGTGCGCGCGCCCGGCATATGACGATCTGAACGAACCAGTCAGGGCTGTAATCTCAACTGGCGATCTCTCAATGTATCGTCCGGGTCCTTCTGGCTAGAACAGGGGCAGCCCAATGTTGTCGGAGACTGACCACGACGCCACTTGCGATCACCGCGATTAGAACCCAATCCCTGATTGCGCCCCTGATCCGGCCAGTCGCCACAGCGACCGGCATAATTTCGGCGGCCGCGCTGGTCGTGGTTGATCTCGAAACAAAAAAAGGTGTCGCCGGACGCAGCTTCCTGTTCACCTACACGCCGCTGTCGATGCGCCCTCTGGCCCAACTGATCGACAACATCTCCGAGACATTGATCGGAAAATCGGTAGAGCCTGTCGCCCGCATGGCCCAGATGGAACATACATTCCGTCTGCTTGGCCGTCAGGGTCTGGTGGCTATGGCGATCGCCGGTCTTGATATGGCGTTGTGGGACGCGTCCGCAAAGGCGCATGATATGTCAGTGGCCCGGATACTGGGTGGCACCCATGACCCGATCCCATGTTACGACAGTCATGGCATCATCGATCCTGCACATGGCATGGCCGCGATTGAGGGCTCTGTTGCGCAAGGCTTCCGGGCGATCAAGGTAAAGGTTGGGGGCGCGCCGCTTCAGACAGATGTCGACACCTTGAAATCCGTGCATGAGGTTATCGGCCCAGATGTGCGGTTAATGATCGACTACAATCAATCGCTAACGGTGCCTGAGGCGATCAGCCGGATCACCCGGCTAAAAGACGAAGGTATTGATCTCGATTGGGAAGAAGAGCCTGTTGGCGCCGAAGATTTTGTTGGCCACCGGGCCGTGCGCGCCAACGTGCGCACCTCAATCCAAACCGGTGAGAATTGGTGGATGCCCTGTGATGATGCCCGTGCCATTCAGGCCGATATCAGCGATCAGGTGATGATCGACATCATGAAAGTCGGCGGTGTCACTGGCTGGCAGCGCGCAGCACCACTGGCGCAAGCGGCCTCCCTACCGATCTCCAGTCATATCTTTGTTGAGGCCAGTGCCCATGTTCTGTCGGTCACACCCAACACATATTTGCTGGAATATCTCGATATTGCAGACGCAATCCAGATCGACCCTCCTCAGGTCATAGATGGAATGCTAGCGCCACAAGCGCCCGGCCTTGGCATGACGTGGGATGAGGCCGCGATCAAACGCTATCAGGGCTAGGCCTGCCTAACCGTAGGTCGCGACCCAACGCTCAATCAGCGCTTGCTGCAATCGCTTGGCGCGGGTGTTGTAGCTGCGCCCACCATCAGGATGCTCCATTTGGTCTGCTCGCAGGGCCCGACGCCGATCAACATCAGCACAAAAGACTGCGAATGCCAAATCGCGTTTGCCCGCAGCTTGGGTATATCCCGCCAGCCCACTGACAAAGTTCAGGGTGCCAGTCTTACCGACCACGCTGATCGGATGGTCTGGCATCGGGCGCCCGGCATCATCACGCAGCTCAATCGATTTCATCAAACGGCGCAGCAATCCGTCTGCCCCGGCACGAACCAACGCATGCGACATGTCATTGGCGGTAACGCGGCTGTCGTCACTCAATCCTGAATGATCCACAAACCGTGGCCTGCGCGCCTCTAGCCGATCCTCCATCCAACGGCTCATCATTCGGGCAGATGCAGACAAGGTATTGGGGCTTTCGCCACCCGCCTGACTGGCCATCAATCCAACCGCCTCGGCGGTGATATTCGTCGACCAGCGCATCATATCGCGCAGAATTTCCTCCAGTGGTGGGCTGGTTTGCTCAACCATAACCACCGAACCTGCAGGCGGGCCCTGCCCAACCTCGGGTCCGTCCAGGATAATCCCGTTTGATCGCGCCAGAACCTGAAACACTTCGGCGGCATAAAGATGTGGTTGGCGGACTGGCAACCAACGACTGCCGCTCTCACCCAATGCGCCACGCGCGACGGTCCATTCCTCGCGTCCTCCGCGCTCAGAAAATGTGTAGACTGGGCTGTCACGCTCTGCGATGCGCATCCGCAATCCAGACACAGGTGGGCGAATGGTCCCCGAGCGCGCGTCCATCTGTAGGGTGTATTGGTCCTGCGTCCGCTCCCACTGAAAATGCACTCGATTGAAATTCAGGTTCAGTCCGCCGATCGCTGGGTTATAGCCGACGTGATCGGGCTGATCAGCTGAGATTTCGCGCACATAAGGCAAGGCACCCGATGCGATGCGTAATTTTCCGGTGACTTCGCGTAATCCCGCAGCGCGAATGGCGTTTGCCATTTGGTTAAGCGTGTCGGTATCCAGAACCGGATCCCCGCCGCCGACCAACCATAGATCCCCATCAAGCCGGCCGTTACGCAGGGTTCCTGCGGCCACAATCTGGGTGCGAAACCGAAACCCCAGACCAAGCCGTTCAAGCCCAT
Source organism: Paracoccaceae bacterium (assembly GCA_047623825.1). GTDB lineage: Bacteria > Pseudomonadota > Alphaproteobacteria > Rhodobacterales > Rhodobacteraceae > JBLHOS01. The sequence goes on from JBLHOS010000008.1 coordinate 15,448, forward strand.
AAATAGTAGTTATCGCCTTGGCAACGCTTGCAGGCGGCAGCGCCAGCAGCGGATTATAGGTCTCCAGAACTTGTCCTGTTCGCGCATTGGCAACCACGAATCCGACACGCCCTCCTAATCCCGCTCGCTCTACCAGATCCACGGCCGAAGGCAGGCTTCGCACGACAATGCCATCTGGACGCACCAGCGGCCTTGGCGACTGGAGCGGAGCTGCGGCAAATGCAGTGCTTGCAGTTCCCGCAAGAGCGCTGGCTAAAAAGAAACGCCTTGAGATCATTTTGTCATTCCCTACCCCAATTTTGCGCACCTGAAAGCCCTAGACCTATGAGGTTTAGCGCACCCACTCGCCCCGCGCGCGGATGTCAGTAGATGACATATCAATCATTGGCACATTCAAGAAGCACCAAGATGGCGGCACGCTATATGCCAATTTGCCAGCAGAGGTAGACGGCAATCTGAATCGCCGATAAATTTGTGCCGCCTTGGATGTGCGTGCTGAAATACTTTGTCCCGGGCGCGCAAGAACGCCCACAGGAATGTTTTGCATGATCCAGTTCCAATGCTGCCAGCGATGCAGCTCAGCCAGATTATCCGCTCCCATCAGCCAGACAAACCGAACGCCGGGATAAAGCCTAAATAGCTGTTTGAGGGTCTCAGCAGTATAGCGCGTGTCCAAACGCGCCTCTAGGTCCGTGACCTGAATACGCGGGTGACTGACCAACGCACGTGCTGCCGCAAGCCGTCGGTCCAGTTTGGCAGGGCCTTCGGCTTTCATCGGGTTGCCCGGACTGACTAGCCACCACACACGGTCCAGCTCAAACCGTTTCAAGGCTTCACGGCTGATATGAACATGCCCAGCATGAGGCGGATCAAACGACCCCCCAAACAGGCCCACGGTCATGCCGGGGCAGGCATATGGCAGTCCGGTGCGCAAATCTTTGACCCCTTAGAGATCCCTGTTGGACATCGCAGGGCCCCAGCCTGGGACCTTGCCTGCTCCAAGTTGCATGGCAACCGCCCAATACGCAAAGCGATAAGTGCGCCCCATTGAATGCGGCGTCCCGGTTCGCTAGATGTCCCGCACACGAATTTCCGTATCAGGAGCATCCTCATGGCCGCCTATCAGTATGTCTATCACATGGATGGTGTCTCCAAGACCTATCCCGGCGGAAAGAAGTGCTTCGAAAACATCCGCTTGTCCTTTTTGCCCGGCGTAAAGATCGGTGTTGTGGGCATCAACGGCTCAGGCAAATCAACTCTGATGAAGATCATGGCGGGACTCGATAAGGATTTTGTCGGTGAGGCATGGGCCGCCGAAGGCGCCAAAGTCGGCTACCTACCACAAGAACCACACCTCGAAGAGAATATGACCGTTCGCGAAAACGTCATGCTGGGCGTGAAGGCAAAGCAAGACATCCTTGATCGCTATAATGAACTGGCGATGAATTATTCCGACGAAACCGCCGATGAGATGGCACAGTTGCAAGATGAGATTGACGCACAGAACCTTTGGGATCTGGACGCGCAGATCGATGTCTCGCTAGAGGCGCTTCGCTGCCCACCCGACGACGCCATGCCCGAGACCCTGTCCGGAGGGGAGCGCCGCCGCGTCGCGTTGTGCAAACTCCTGCTTGAGCAACCCGAGATGCTGCTGCTGGATGAGCCGACCAACCACTTGGACGCTGAGACCATTGCTTGGCTGCAAAATCACCTGATCGACTACAAAGGCACAATCCTGATCGTCACCCACGATCGGTATTTCTTGGATGACATCACCAGCTGGATCCTTGAATTGGATCGCGGTCGCGGCATCCCCTATGAGGGCAACTATTCCGCATGGCTTGAGCAAAAGGCGAAACGTCTGGGACAAGAAAGCCGTGAGGACAAATCCAAGCAGAAAACGCTTGAGCGTGAGCTGGACTGGATGCGTCAGGGCGCCAAGGCACGGCAGGCCAAATCCAAGGCGCGGATCAGCGCCTATAACGACATGGCAAACCAGTCTGAGCGGGAAAAACTTGGCCGCGCACAGATCATCATTCCCAATGGACCCCGTTTGGGTGGCAAGGTGATTGAGGTTACCGACCTCCAAAAAGCTTATGACGACAAGTTACTGATTGAGAACTTGTCATTTGATCTGCCACCGGGCGGGATTGTCGGCGTAATCGGCCCCAACGGTGCCGGCAAATCAACGCTGTTTCGGATGTTGACTGGTCAGGAAACCCCAGACGAAGGGTCATTGACCTACGGCGATACCGTTTCGCTATCCTATGTAGATCAGTCGCGCGATTCGCTTGTAGCCAATAAGACCGTCTGGGAAGAGATATCGGACGGCGGTGAGGTCATTCAGCTGGGTGATGCCCAGATGAACTCCCGCGCCTATTGCTCTGCGTTCAACTTCAAGGGCGGCGACCAGCAGAAAAAGGTCGGCCAGCTGTCAGGCGGGGAACGCAACCGCGTCCATCTTGCCAAGCTGCTAAAATCAGGTGGCAACGTACTGCTGCTGGATGAGCCAACCAACGATCTTGACGTCGAAACCCTACGTGCCCTCGAAGACGCGCTTGTCGATTTCGCCGGCTGCGCGGTGGTCATTTCGCATGACCGATTCTTTCTTGATCGGATCTGCACCCATATTCTTGCCTTTGAGGGTGAGGCACATGTCGAGTGGTTTGAAGGTAATTTCGCGGATTACGAGGAAGACAAGAAACGCCGCCTCGGCCCGGCTGCACTTGAACCCAAGCGCGTCAAATACAAGAAATTCGCGCGGTAAAATTCCGCCACGATCACTGCATTTGACCTACTGTGAACCCTGCACCTGCTGTTCGTCTTCATCAGAATTGAAGACGAACAGCAGGTGTTTGTCTATTGCCCAAACACCAACGGCGAATTGCCTACTCGCATGATGGGTGGCGATATTTGTTTGTGAGCGCACAGGTGCGCACCCCACGGCGCGTGTTGGCGCAACACCATAGTGATCGTGATTAAAACATAACTCTGACCGCGCATTTTCGGTATGCTATCGTCCTGCCAAGGCGTATCATCTGTGCGACCGTCAAAGGAACTGCCTCAATGAAATGTATTATTCTTGCGCTTACATTTACTGTCTGCGCATCCGCTGCCTTCGCAACCCCGCTAAGCTGTTGGTACTATGCCAACGGCACCAGCGCAGGTGCAGACACAGGTAGTTTTGACGTTCCCGAAAGCCAATTCGGTGAGGTCATTGTATCACCCCGCTCAACTGGTTCAGAAGACACCTACGTTTTGGTTCTGACAGAATGGACGGATGGCAATTCCTGCCCTGAGACAATCACGATCCCACAGTAATCACGATCCCCTGCGCAGTTGCCCTCAACATTTTCGGCCGAAACCAACTGCGCAAGACAATCTTAGTCCTATTTGTGGCGATCTGCGGCAGTCGTTCAATTTCGCAGACCAAACGAGACCTTTAGGATGACACGGTATTTGTTGATTTTACCGTCCTTGACAGCAACCTTCTAGTCGCGGATCCTCAAGCTTGAGACGTTTTTAAATATCTCTGCGGCGCGCGAACGACCACAAACTAAGTCTGATTTCAGAATCTGGTATTGGAAACATCCCGCCAAATGCGCCGATGTCTCGGCAAATCGAGGCAAAAGGTTAACAACAATATACAAAACTTCGCACAATGGCACGCTTACGAAGCATAAGCCTTCGATATGTGCATAAATCGCCAAATCTTTCGGCTCAGACCGGCAATGTATTGCCTGTGTCAATTTATTCCCCTTGCTTTTGAGCGAGGAGAGTTCCATATGCCCTCTGCGACGTTATTCTATTTCGACCTACTGTTCTCCGTCTTCGGCCACAGTCACTCGATTGCACTGACATAGCCGGGCTGCCGCATTTCGTGGGTAGCATCTAAATTTGGAGAATTCACATGGCCAATGGCACAGTGAAATGGTTTAACGCAACTAAAGGTTTCGGCTTTATCGAGCCAGAAGGCGGTAGCGGCAAAGACGTATTCGTTCACATTTCCGCAGTTGAGCGTTCCGGCCTGAACGGCTTGAACGACGGCGCAAAAGTAACGTTTGACGTTGAAGCAGGCCGTGACGGACGCGAAAGCGCCATCAACCTGACACTCGTATAAGCCATCCATTTGCCGCGCCTATGCGCGGCTGGATGAAAAAATTGATAAGGGGTGGCTTTTGCTGCCCCTTATTTTTTTTGCGAACTGCTATAGACTTGTTGTGGCGCGTGCAGCCTTTGCACTGACCAATAGGCGTTCAATCTCCACAGCCTCACCTCTGCGCGAGCACATGCCTATGATAGCTGACTTACGGCGCAATCGCGGGCAAGGTCACTACAAAACCGATTTCCAAGACCGGACAATCAGCCATGCGCCTAACAGTTTGCCCTCGCTGGTCTCCTTGCCGCCACACTCGTCTTGGGTGCCGCACATCTCGGGATCAGCCAATGGCTGGCCGCGCATCCTTGGTGGGCGGTCAAGATCGCGTGGATTAGCACACCGGTCAGCCTGTTCCTAGTCGGTCTGACCATTTGGCTGATTGGCGCACGTTCCATTCCAGCCGCCGGGTTTATCGTCCCAGCACTTGCCACCAATTGGACCACCAGCGCCAGTAAGGCCAATTTTATTGGGTCTTTTGGCAAAGATACCCGCACGGGTCAGGTCTGGTATTTCGGGTGGATCGCAACAGCTGCGTTTGCGACTGCAGCTTTAACCATTCTCAGTGCCTCACGGCTGGCGCGCGACTGCGTTTAGCCACAAACAACAACACCCGTAAGACGAACTTCCGGAACGACGCCTAAAAACAAGAAATATCACTGCACCACCAATCTTTCGGAGCATTTCATTGCCGGCACCCCCCTTTATGACAACGATCGATGGTGCGACTGCCGCCAGTTCAATCAGGAACCGGATCGTTGTCTTCCCTTCGTTTATTGGTCCGTTACTGGCGGACACATGGCCGTTCAGGCTGCTTGCCAGATGCATTTTTGGGAAAGAACCCGCAAATTCCCCTAGCGAAAGTGTTTTATACACGTTATCTCTTGATCTACAGTGTTTTTTGGAGGGCAAAATGCGCAAGACGCTTGCAATGCTGGTTTGTTTTGTTGTGCCGACGTTTGTTTCGGCTCAATCACCCGAAGAAACCGCCTTCGCCCGCGGGTTACTGACCAATCTTAACCGGCTGTCAATCCAGTTCAATCGTGAGGTTTGCGGGTTTATCGTCCGCTCGCCCAGTGGCCGCATTCAATCGACCAAGGCGTCTTGGGGAACCGCGGCGTCCTGCATGTCAAATCCTGTCCCACCAGAGATGACCGTTATATCGTCTTGGCACACCCATGCAGCTTGGGGTTTGGGCTATGACGGCGAAGTCCCATCAACCATCGATGTTGAAGGTGATATGCGTATGGGCGTTGATGGCTGGGTCAGCACACCGGGTGGTCGATTGTGGTTCATCGACGGTCAAACTGGTCGCTTGGAACAGATTTGTGGGCGTGATTGTCTGCCAGCCGATCCCAACTTTTACCCAGAAGAACATGGCCCCGTCGCCAAGAACTATACTTTGTCCACCCTTCAGTCTCGGTTTGGGCAGCGCTAAAACGCCGCCCAACCCAGTTTTAGACCTACTCGGCTGCGTCTAGGTAATCCTCTAGTGGTGGGCAGGTGCAGACAAGATGGCGGTCGCCAAAGACGTTATCGACCCGGTTAACTGGCGGCCAATATTTGTCGACCCGGAAGGCACCGGCCGGGAAACACCCGACCTCGCGGCTGTAGGCCCGGTCCCATTCGCCCACCAGATCCTCAACAGTGTGCGGCGCGTTGTGAAGTGGACTTGCCTCAACTGCGATCTCACCACGCTCAATCTCGGCAATCTCGGCCCGGATCGACAACATTGCCGAACAAAACCGGTCAATCTCGGCTTGGGTTTCAGACTCGGTTGGCTCAATCATCAGGGTTCCGGCGACTGGCCAACTCATCGTTGGGGCATGAAACCCATTATCGATCAATCGCTTCGCAATATCATCCACCGTCACCCCAATTTCGGCAAAGGCGCGTGGATCCAGAATGCACTCATGGGCGATCCGCCCGTTACGACCACTGAACAGAACCGGAAATGCCCCCTTCAATCGCGCTGCGATATAGTTGGCGTTCAGAATCGCGACCTTGGTGGCCTGGGTAATCCCCTGCCCCCCCATCAGCAAACAATAGGCATAGCTGATTGGCAGGATCGACGCGGATCCATAAGGCGCCGCAGAAACGGGGCCTTGGGTGCCACCGTTCTCAGGATGGCCGGGCAGATAGGGCGCCAGATGGCTACGAACCCCGATCGGCCCCATACCCGGACCGCCGCCGCCGTGCGGAATGCAAAATGTCTTATGCAGGTTCAAGTGGCTGACATCTGCACCAATCTTACCCGGCTGCGACAGTCCTACCATCGCGTTCAGGTTGGCACCGTCCAGATAAACTTGCCCACCAAATTCATGGGTAATGTCACACACGTCTTTGACGGTTTCCTCAAACACACCGTGCGTTGAAGGGTAGGTGATCATACAGGCAGCCAAGTTGGTGCCTGCCGCCTCAGCCTTGGCCCGGAAATCGTCCAGATCGATGTCACCATTCTCGGCCGACTTCACGACCACAACCTTCATCCCGGCCATTTGCGCCGAAGCCGGGTTCGTCCCATGCGCTGAGACTGGGATCAGACAAATATTGCGGTCCATGTCGCCGTTGGCCCGGTGGTATGCCGCAATGGTCAACAACCCGGCATATTCGCCCTGCGCACCTGAATTGGGCTGCATCGACATTGCGTCATAGCCGGTGATCTCACACAGTTTTGCGCTCAGATCCTCCAGCATTTCGGCATAGCCTTCGGCCTGATCAGCGGGCGCAAACGGGTGCAACGCACCAAATTCAGGCCAGGTGATCGGCATCATCTCAACCGCCGCATTCAGCTTCATCGTACACGACCCCAACGGGATCATGGCGCGGTCCAGCGCAAGATCACGGTCCGACAGGCGGCGCATATAGCGCATCATCTCAGACTCAGCCCGGTTCATATGAAAGATCGGGTGGGTCAAAAACTCTGACCGGCGAAGCAATCCGTCGGAAATAGCTGGCGCAGATTGCGGGCCGGCAAACAACACCCCAAAGGATCGGCACACATTTTCGATTATGTCGGGCGTCGTCGTTTCATCGACAGAGATCGCGATTCGGTCTTGCCCAACTGAACGTAGGTTGATGCCCCGCGCCACAGATGCCGCCATGATCCGGTTCTGCTTGTCCCCGACCTGAACGGTGATCGTATCAAAGAAAGTCGCATTTAGGGGCCGATAGCCACCCGCAGCAAGGCTTGTGGCCAATCGTACCGTGTTCAGATGAACTCGCTGCGCAATTGCTGTCAGGCCAATCGGCCCATGGAACACCGCAAAGAATGAAGCCATGACCGCCAACAGCGCCTGTGCAGTACATACATTCGACGTCGCCTTTTCACGGCGGATATGCTGCTCTCGCGTTTGCAGCGCCAAGCGGTAAGCTTTTTGTCCACGGCTATCGATTGATACACCGACCAACCGGCCAGGGATCGCACGTTTATAAGCCTCGCGGCAGGCCATGAACGCCGCATGCGGCCCACCATATCCAAGCGGCACGCCAAATCGTTGCGCAGAACCGACAGCGATATCGGCGTCCATAGCGCCCGGCTCTTTGATCACGGTCAAGGCCAGCAAATCCGTAGCCAAAATGGCGATAGCCTTCTCAGCGTGCAGCGCCTTGATCGCATTCGTTGGATCGACCAGATCCCCGAATGTTCCGGGGTATTGGAAGATCCCACCAAAGACGGCGCTGGCATCAATGCTGGCCGGATCACCGATAATCAGCTCAATCCCCAATGGCGCAGCCCGTGTTTGCATGACCGCGATATTCTGCGGGTGGCAGTCCTGATCGATAAAGAACGCAGTCGCCTTCGATTTTGCGACGCGCTGTGCCATGACCATCGCCTCGGCGCAGGCCGTTGCCTCATCCAGCAGCGACGCGTTGGAAACTTCCAGACCAGTCAGATCTGCAACCATCGTCTGGAAGTTCAACAACGCCTCTAGGCGGCCCTGTGCAATTTCTGGCTGATACGGAGTATAGGCCGTGTACCATGCCGGGTTTTCCAGCACGTTTCGCTGGATAGCGGGCGGGGTGTGGGTATTGTAGTACCCCTGCCCGATCATCGAAGTCATCACCTTGTTCTTGGCCCCGATCGCACGCATGTGAGCGATCAACTCAGCCTCAGACAGGGCTGGCCATTGCAGGGGTTTCTCCTGCCGAATACTGGCGGGAACCGTCTCATCGATCAGTGCGTCCAGACTGGAGGCCCCCACAACAGACAGCATATCGTTCATCTCAGCAGGCGACGGGCCAATATGGCGGCGATTGCCAAAATCCGTCGGGTCGTAGTCTACTTTGGTCCAGCTCATTGGCCCGGTCCCCTTTTATGCGATGAATGCTTTGTATTTGGCCTCGTCCATGAACACATCCAGCGCGCCCAGGTCTTCGATCTCCATCTTGAACATCCAGGCCTCGCCTTCGGCGTCCTCGTTGACCAGGGCGGCATTGTCGGTCAGCACGTCGTTAACTTCGACAATCACACCGTCCAGTGGCGCCAGAACGTCCGACGCGGCCTTGACGCTTTCGATCACGATGACCTCGTCATCCTTGGTCACGACTTTACCGACATCCGGCAGTTCGATGAACACAACGTCACCCAACTGGGTCGCCGCATGCTCGGTAATTCCCACGACAACAAGGTCGCCCTCGACGCGCAACCATTCATGCTCTTCAGTATATTTCATTGTTATTTTCCCTGTTTTTTTCAGCGTTTATAGGTCTGGACCTGGAACGGAAGTTTGGTTTGGGTGGCGGGCAGGCGCTTGCCGCGCACTTCGCCGTAAAGTGTGACATCCTTCGCGACGTCCGCTGCGATCAGGCCAAGCGCTATGGGCCCACCGACACTGGGACCAAACCCACCAGAGGTGATCTGCCCAATATGGCGCCCACCGTCTGCGGCATCATACAACTGCACACCGTCGCGCATTGGCGCGCGACCATCGGGCCGCAGGCCGACCCGGCGGCGCGGCGCGCCATTTAGGTGTTGCATAAGAATTACCTCAGCACCCGGAAAGCCGCCTTCGCGCGCCCCACCAGTGCGACGGCATTTTGAAATGGCCCAGCCAAGCCCCGCCTCAATCGGTGTGACGTCCGTCGCCAGATCCTGACCATATAGCGGCAGTCCCGCCTCAAGCCGCAGACTGTCGCGCGCACCCAAACCAATCGGCAGCACCTCATCCATCGCCAGCAGCGCGCGCGCAATAGCGTCAACATGGTTTACGGGGATCGAGATTTCATACCCGTCCTCCCCGGTATATCCTGAGCGGGAGACCCAAAGCTCTGCTCCACCGACAACGACGTTGCGCACATCCATAAATTTCATCGCCGCAACATCTGGCGCAAGGCGTGCCAGCGCAGCCTCTGCCGCTGGTCCCTGCAGGGCCAGCAACGCGCGATCCTCGATTGGCTCAACATTATCCAGATGGGCGCTAATATGCGCGATATCGGCGTCTTTGCAGGCCGCATTCACCACCAACAGCAGGTGATCCCCACGGTTGGCGATCATCAAATCATCCAGCACACCGCCTGCGTCATTGGTGAACAGCGCATAGCGCTGCCGCCCTTCTGCCAGATCAATCACATCAACCGGAACCAACGCTTCCAGGGCTGCGGCCTGATCGCCGAGCAGTACAACCTGGCCCATATGGCTGACATCAAACAGACCAGCCTGGGTGCGTGTGTGAACATGCTCGGCCATCACGCCTGCACTAAATTGCACTGGCATCTCATAGCCTGCAAACGGCACAAACTTCGCGCCGTGCTCTGAATGTAGATCGTGCAATGGAAGTCTTTTTAGATCGCTCATGCGCCCGCCCTGTTTCTCGACCGGGGCATTTGCCCGGCACCGATTAGTCCGCACGGTCCCGCGCGGTCGATGCCCCCTCTGTCCTTTCGCCTGAGATCGTTATCCCTTCGGCGGGCGCGATATGAGGCGCCACTCTCCAGAGTTTTACACCTTGACCAGGTCCGTTTGCCTGAGAGTTTACCAGGGCGGTTGCTCCTTCGGCACTGGATTAAACCAGGTTCTCCCTAATCAAGTAGCCAGACGATAGCTTTGCAAATGCATTCCGGCAAGGGGTTGCATTCCGTCGCATACCGCAGCACCAAAGATGCATGACCGATCCATTCTTCTTTGGCTATGGCAGCTTGGTCAACCGGGCCACCCATGACTACCTGCACGCAACCCGCGCCACCGCAAAAGGCTGGGGGCGGGCGTGGCGTCAAACCAGCCTGCGCCCTGCTGCGTATTTGTCGGCGGTTGAGGCACCAGGCCTTGAAATCGATGGATTAATTGCAGCCGTTCCCGGCGCTGACTGGGTCGCCCTTGATGAACGAGAGACTGCGTATTTTCGCCAACCAATTGGAGATGTCAGGCACGATCATCCAGCCCAACCAGAGATCCAGATATATCGCACCCAGCCGGAGTTCGAAGTTGAATTGCCAGAGCCACATCCGATCCTACTCAGCTATCTGGACGTTGTCGTGCAAGGCTATCTGCAAGAGTTTGGCACCGATGGTGCAGACCGATTCTTTGCCACCACTTCGGGGTGGTCGGCCGGTATTCTGAATGACCGCGCGGCCCCGATGTATCCCCGTCACCAGATCCTTCGCAGGTCTGAGACGGCCTTTGTCGATAACGGTCTCGCGCGCTTAGCGGCGGTGGTGAAACAGCGCCATTAGACGCGCCTGACGGCTAAACGGCTCCACGACCGGCACGTTGCCATCTTTTGACTTGTCCATCACCCGCAAGGCCAACCAAACAGAGATCAGGCCAAAGATCATACCACCTGCAGCCTGCCCGATCAGAACACCTGCAGCACCAAACCAGCTGGCAAACAAGATCACCAAGGGGATCGTACCAACAGTATGGCGACCCCAGTTCACCCAGGTGGAATAATACGGATGGCCCAGATTGTTGAAGGCAGCATTGCTAACAAACAACGTGCCATTAAAGAAAAATGCCAGCGCCAGTGGCCCACAGAACAAGAATACCAGTTCACGCGAAATACCGGTCGCCTGAAACAGGCCCACAATCGGGCCGCGCAGCGCGAACAGCAAAATCGCCATAAAGACCACAATGATCGCCGTGAAAATTATGCCGTCCCAATAGGCGCGCCGCACCCGGTCATTTTGATTTGCACCAAAGTTTTGACCAATCACCGGCCCAACGGCTCCCGACAATGCAAAAATAACAGCGAACGCCACTGGCGTCAGGCGTGAGACGATGGCCATGCCTGCAACCGCGTCCTCGCCAAATTCGGCCATGGCACGCGTAACATAGGCCTGCCCGATCGGCGTGGCCAATTGGGTCAGGATAGCGGGAAAGGCCAGCGTTGCAACCGGCACAAGATCCAATCGAAGATCCGGCAAATTGGGTCGGCGCAACCCTCCATGATGCCTGAAAATAGGGATCAACGCCGTCGCCGCAATGGCCACGCGCGCCGCGACCGAGGCCAAAGCAGCCCCGGTCAATTCCATGTCCAACCCAAAGATCAGGATTGGATCCAGTACCGCATTGACCAGACCACCATAGATCGTGGCCATCATCGCACGGCTAGCGTCACCATGCGCGCGCAAGATCGCACCCCCAACCATGCCAACCAGCAAGAATGGCAGGGATGGCACGACGATCTGCAAATAGCTAACTGCAAGATCCTGCGTTTCGCCAGACGCTCCCAAGAGGCCGGTCAGCGCCTCAAGGTTCAGCCAAACAATTGCGCTAAAGATAATTCCAAAGATCACGCCCAAAAGTAACGCGTTGGTCGATATGCGCCTGGCCCCGTCTTCGTCGCCAGCCCCCAAGGCGCGCGACACCAATGCCCCGCCCGCAATTGCCATTCCGATCCCAAAGGACGTGGTGAAGAACAGGACGGCACCAGCATAACCGACCGCCGCTGCCAATTCAGCCTTACCCAGCATCGAGATGAAAATCATGTCGACGAAATCAACCAAGAACACTGCCATCAGTCCAACTGAGGACGTCAGCGACATAATCGAAATATGGCGCAGCAGATTACCTGTCAGAAATTTTGCTGATGGCTGTGCCATACGATCTCTCCAGTCGTGTTAGGCTAAACGCTCGCACAGCACCCCATAAGACACCAGCCACTTTTGCCCGATGCGCAGTTGGTGCGCATCCACGCACACCACGTCACAACATCGCCCTACAGCTTTGGTTTGACTTGCATCAGCGGCATAACATCGGCCATTTCAGGCCCCCGTTCCTGCCCCGTTACAGCCTTGCGAAGCGGCATGAACAGGCCCCGCCCTTTGCGGCCTGTTGCCTCTTTCACAGCGGCGGTCCAATCGGCCCACGTCGTCTCGGCATAAGGTGGCTCTGGCAGCAGCGCAAAGGCATCAGCCACGAAATCACGGTCCTCATCGTCGACCAAAGCGATCTCAGCCCCACCACGAAACAAATCCCACCATTTGGCCAGATCAGCGCGCGTTGTGATGTTGTCGCGCGACACGGCCCAAAACCGTTCTGCAAGCTCTGCCGGGACGCCCAGTTCAGCCACATCTTCGGCAACGTCCGACAGCGGCAGGCTTTGCAGATACCTGCCAGTTAACGGGAACAGATCCTGCTCATCGAATTTGGTGGGTGACGCGCCAAAATGGCTCAGATCGAACCCTGCAACCAACTCATCCATTGTGCTGCGCAATTCAATCGGCTGTGAGGACCCAAGCCGCGCCATATGGCTCAACAGGGCCATCGGCTCAACGCCCGCTGCTCGCAGATCACGCAGGCTAAGCGTTCCCAGACGTTTGGACAGCGCCTCACCTTGCGGGCCCGTCAGCAATGAGTGGTGGGCAAAACTTGGCAGTTCTCCGCCCAATGCCTGAATGATCTGGATCTGTGTGGCAGTGTTGGTCACATGGTCCGACCCCCGCACAACATCCGTCACACCCATTTCAGTGTCATCAACGACCGAGGCCAAAGTATAGAGAACCTGACCATCGCCACGGATCAGAACCGGGTCACTGACGCTTGCGGCATCAATCGATAGATCCCCCAGAATACCGTCAGTCCATTCGATACGCGACTGGTTAAGCAAAAACCGCCAATGGCCGCCCCGCTCTGCCCGCATCGCAGTTTTCTCTGTATCGCTCAACTTTAGTGCCGAGCGGTCATAGACAGGCGGCATGCCCATATTCAACTGCTTCTTGCGCTTCAGGTCCAGCTCAACCGGGCTCTCAAACGCTTCATAAAAGCGACCATTTTCGCGCAACACGTCGGCGGCAGCCTGATATCGGTCTAGCCGAGAGGACTGGGTTTCAACTCGGTCCCATGTCAGGCCCAGCCACTCCAAATCGCGCTTGATCCCATCAGCATATTCCGGCTTTGAGCGTTCCGGATCAGTGTCATCAAGGCGCAGAATGAATGTACCCCCAGATTTGCGCGCAATTAGATAATTGAACAGCGCCGTGCGCAGGTTGCCGATATGCAAATAACCGGTGGGCGATGGCGCAAAGCGGGTAACGGTCATGGGTAATCTCTCTGATGAATAGCTCAATCCTGTTTCACAGGGGGGGCAATTTGTCCATATCGCCCGCATGCCGCCGCTGTGTCCATGGCACGCTCACAATTTCTTGACATATACATGGCTTGTAGTTGGACCGCCCACCTGCCCTATCGTGATGACGAGTTTCAATTAGGAGCGACGCCGATGCAGAATCTCACCCGCCGCCAGACATTTGCCGCCGCCGCCCTGCCCCTCGGGTTGGCCGGACTGGCCGCCCACGCTGAGGCCCCGATGTTGGGGGCCAGTTCCGCGTCGATTAGCAGGATCCCTTTGGGTGAGTTCGAAGTCACCACATTGCTGGCCGGGTCCGCGATGCGAGAAGAGCCGCAGACAATCTTTGGTATGAACGTCAGCCCCGAAGAATTTACCGCTGTCAGTCAGGCCAATCTGATCTCAACGACCCAAGTGCGATTTTTCTTTAACCCCACCATCGTGAACACAGGCTCTGAATTGATCTTGTTTGATACCGGTCTAAACGCGCCCGGTATCATCGGCGCATTGGCCGCCGCAGGCTACACGCCCGATCAGATCGATGTCGTGGTTCTGACCCATATGCACGGCGATCACATCGGCGGCCTTATGATCGACGGAACCCCGACCTTTCCTAACGCGCGCTACGTGACCGGACAAATAGAGTTCGATCACTGGGCTGGTGCTGAAAACGATGGTTTTGAGACCAACGTGCGCCCATTAGCCGACCAGATGACGTTTATCGGCAATGAGGGCAGCGTGACCTCTGGGATCAGCGGCATGAACGCGTTCGGTCACACGCCCGGCCACATGATCTACCGGATCGAAAGTAATGGCGCTGAGATTGCGTTGTTTGCCGATCTTGCCAATCACCCGGTCTGGTCGCTGGCCCGCCCCGACTGGGAGGTTCGTTTTGATAGCGACAAGGCGGTGGCAGCTGCGTCCCGCCGGCGCGTGCTGGATATGCTGGCGACAGATCGGATCGCGTCGATTGGCTATCACATGCCCTTTCCCGGCATGGGTTATGTCGCCACCGACGGCGACGGCTTTCGGTGGCTTCCCGAAAGTGGTCAGTTAAGAGGCTGACAAGTCAAACACTCGGCTTGGGGCACGTAGCGTCAGGCCGAGTGGACCGGTGCCTCACGAAACAGCTCGCCCAGCGCCCTACCGTCCGCACGGCAGTCATAGTAGTTGAGCAACGCCTCAACAGAGATCAAATTTGGCCAGATCTTGTTGTCTGAAATCGACAAATTTTATCGCAATACCCGCCTAAAATCAGCGCCTCAGCCCTGAGTATTGTCGCGCCAGTGATTCACAATCGGATAACGCCGATCCAACCAGAACGCTTTCTCGGTCAATCGCGCGCCGGGTGCAGATTGGAAGCGCTTGTATTCACTGATATAAATCAGGTTTTCAACTTTTTTGACGATCTCGCGGTCATACCCCAGCGCCACCACATCCGCTACGGACGCGTCTTTGTCGATCAGCATCTCCAGGATCACATCCAGCACATCGTAGGGGGGCAGGCTATCCTCATCCTTTTGGTCGGCACGCAACTCTGCCGTCGGCGGTTTGTCGATAACGCGCGGCGGGATCACTTCGCCAGCGGGACCCATCATCCAGTCGCGATGGTTGGCGTTGCGCCAACGGCAGGTCTCAAACACACGGGTTTTGTACATGTCCTTGATCGGGTTATAGCCACCCGACATATCGCCATAGATCGTGGCATATCCCACTGCGACTTCAGACTTGTTGCCCGTCGTCAACAGCATCCCGCCAAACTTGTTACTCATCGCCATCAGGGTCAGACCGCGCAGGCGAGACTGGATGTTTTCTTCGGTAATATCGGCTTTCATGCCCTCAAAAATTGGGGCCAAGGCGGCGGTCACGGCGGCGCGGGGTCCGGTGATCGGCACGGTATCAAGCTTGGTTCCCAACCGGCGCGCCACGTCGGCCGCATCATCCAATGAGATGTCGGACGTAAACTCAGACGGCATCATCACGCAGCGCACGTTCTCTGGGCCCAATGCGTCAGATGCGATTGTTGCCACAATGGCAGAATCAATCCCTCCAGAAAGACCCAGAACCACCTGCTTGAATCCCGTTTTGGCCATGTAATCGCGCAAGGTTTCAACCATGACGCGATAATCAGCCTCCCACTCATCGGGCAATGAGGCCTTGACCCCGTCGACCGCGCGCCATCCCTCAGGTCCTTTTTTGAAGTCTACGTGGTGCAAGCCTTCTTCAAACGCGGGCATCTGATGGCTAAGCGCGCCACCGGGGTTCAAAACAAATGACGCCCCATCAAACATCTGGTCATCTTGCCCACCAAGCAGGTTCAGATAGACCAGCGGCAGGCCTGTCTCAACGACCCGGCTGACCATGATCATGTGGCGCAATCCGAATTTGTTCCGGTGATAGGGTGACCCATTTGGCACCAGCAGAATTTCTGCACCACTTTCTGCCTGGGTCTCAGTCACATCCTCAAACCACGCATCCTCACAAATCGGAATGCCCAGCCGAACAGGGCCCACGCGCACCGGGCCTGCCGGATCGCCTGCATGGTAAATCCGTTTCTCGTCAAATACTTTGTAGTTTGGCAAATGGTGTTTCAGGATCTGCGCACTGATTTTCCCGTCGCTTAGCACGAAATAGGCGTTGAACGGCCTATCCCCCCCAGGCAGCGGCCCACCGACACCGATGACCGGGCCGTCGGCGCAATCACTGGCCAGCTGCTCAACCACACGCATCGCGTCGGCGGCAAAGGCCGGTTTTCGCACCAGATCTTGCAGTTGATACCCAGTGATGAACATCTCGGGAAAGGCAATCATGTCGGCACCAGCCGCTTTGGCCTCAGCCCATGCGGCCCGCGCTTTGCCAGCGTTCCCCTCCAGATCGCCAACTGTTGAGTTCAATTGGGCCATGGTCAGGCGAAATGTTTCGGACATTTAAAAATTCCTTCGATTACAAAGCAGACTTTAGCAGATCGTGGCGCACTGAAAAGCGGATGCGCGCAAAAGACATTGCGACCTTTGCACCCCTCAACTAAGTTTAAAGCCAAACCAGGCAACAGGGTCCTGAGGGGGCAAACGTGCACAAATTCAGGTCAGGCAAGCTCGGGCAGATCATCGCAATCTCCTTGCTGGCGTTTAGCGTTTCGATGCCCCCTGCCATTGCGCAGGCTGCAGGTGAAGTCGAGGTCAAACAATATGAGGGCGGCGGCATCTATGAAGGCACGTTCCGCAATGGCGTTCAGCACGGCACCGGCACCTACAGGCTGCCCAATGGCTACGAATATGTTGGCGCTTGGGTTGATGGTGAAATTCTCGGCCAAGGCCGAGCACGCTTCCCCGATGGCTCACTCTATGAAGGCAGCTTTGCCGCCGGAAAACCCGAAGGCTTTGGGCTGATTATATTTGCAGATGGCTCCACTTATGAGGGGGAGTGGTCTGACGGGCGCGTCAACGGACAAGGCGTCGCGGAATATGCCAACGGCGTGCGCTATGAGGGCGGCTTTCGCAACGCGCTGCATCACGGCCAAGGCGTTATGGAAAGCCCAAATGGCTACCGCTATGAAGGCACTTGGGTCGGTGGCCTGAAACAGGGACGCGGCCGGATCCGCTATCCAGATGGTGCGATCTACGAAGGCGATTTTGATGGTGGCGAGCGGGCTGGAATAGGCCGGCTCGAAATGACCGACGGTGTAATTTATGAGGGCGAGTGGAGCGATGGCCAGATCAATGGTCAAGGCGTTCTGACCCAACCCAACGGCGATATCTTTGAGGGCCAGCTGGTCAATGGGGAACGTCAGGGGGATGGAGCAGTGCGCTATTCCAATGGCGACACCTATCTCGGCCAGTTTTTAAATGACCTACGCCAAGGTCAGGGGCGGTTTGAGGGGGTCGACGGCTACATCTACGTCGGCGAATGGACCGAAGGCCGGATTGAGGGCACGGGCACCGTGACCTACCCCGATGGCTCAGTCTATGTAGGAACCTTTCGCAATGATCTGGCCCATGGCCGCGGATCGATCACCTATCAAGATGGCTCAACCTACGAAGGCGACTGGGCTGACGGCGTCATTCAAGGTTTTGGTCTGGCAAGCTATACCAACGGGCTGGTCTATGAGGGTCAGTTCCTGAACGCGCGCCAACATGGCCAAGGCGTCATGACCTTTACGGATGGCTACCGCTATGAGGGGGCCTGGGAAAATGGTCAGCGTCACGGCGAAGGCATCGCAACCTATTCTGATGGCACCATCTATCAGGGCAGCTTTGTCGAAGGACAGCGTGCTGGCGCCGGAACCCTGACAATGCCTGATGGGTTCACCTATGTCGGTGACTGGTCCGAGGGTGAGATCAACGGCCTTGGTCGCGCGACCTATGCCAACGGTGATATTTATGAAGGGGTGTTCCGCGATGGCACACGTCAGGGCGAAGGCATGATGACATACGCAACCGGCGAAGTGGCCGAAGGCGAATGGGAAGAGGGTCGTTTGACCAGCGCCACAACTGCCGCCGAGGCTGAGGCCTCAGAAGAAACAGTAGTGGAACCAGCAACGGAGCCTGAAGCCGCAACCGAATAGGTACAGGCGCAACCAAGGTCGAATATTGGCGGACGCGCGGCACCTGAACCGCGATAATCTCACGGCTCACAGCTGTACACATCGAAGGCTGGCTTTAACGGTTGCCGTCAATCCAATGTGACATCAGCTTGCGGTCGTGAAAACATTCCCTTGGAAGCTCTCGCCGCTTCACCCGCGCAATTCGCTCGGCAAATGCAACCTGCTTTGAGGATGGATAGTTTGAAAATGGTCCAGAAACAGCCTTGCTGCGATTCTCATCGATCCAGGCTGACAGACTGTGGCGATCCGCCTGCGCGTCCCCCGGAAGCTCCCGACCTGAAACCTGCGCGATCTGACGCGCATATCGGATCTGTTTTTCGGTGATCGGCAGTCGGTGATAATCGTTGCTCGACTGAAATCGATCTATATGCAGTAAAGTCGAGGCTGCAAGATGTCCCATGTTCCCCTCCTAGTTGGTGAGAAATTATATTTAGAACATTACGGGAACATTTGCAAGTACTAGCCACAAAACAGTGTTATGATCCACCAAAGCCCGCCTGAATTTCCGACAGCTGGTAGACAGCGAGATATGCATCAGGTGTGCATCCCCAGATTTAGCCGATCAATCGGTTAATCGCGCTGTCACCACGGGATCGGCTGGCCCGCCCAATCAAAGAACTGACCACTGTCATTCGGACCTAGACCTTCGATCACATGTCTCAGGTTTGCCGCCGCTTTTGCCGCTGGCACCGCGGGATGCCGCCCAACATATTTCTCGGTAAATTTGGTTTCCACAGTCCCAGGGTGCAGCGCGACGCAGATTGACTGTTTATGGGTCCGGGTCAGCTCTATCGCGGCCGTCCTAATCACTTGATTAAGAGCTGCTTTTGCTGTGCGATAGCTGGTCCAGCCACCAATGCGATTGTCTCCGATCGACCCGACCCGCGCCGACAGGGCCGCAAACACAGACGGCCGGTCGCGTGGCAACAACGCCAAACTATGTTTCAGGATCAGTGCAGGGCCAATCGTATTAAGCTTGAATTGCGCCAACATCGCCTCTGGATCAATAGATTTTATGGTCTTTTCCGGGGTATAAGGTCCGATCTCTAGGGCACCTGTCGCAACGATGATCCGATCAAACGGCCCACTCAGCTGCCCCAGATTTTCAACAACAGACGCCTCACTCGTGACCTCGAGCCCATCATATTTGCGCGACAGCCCCACCACGTCATCCCCGGCCGACCGGTAGGTTTCAACCAAGGCAGATCCGATACCGCCCGACGCCCCAATGATCAAAATTCTCTGGTCCATTCAAAGTACTTAGTCGGCTCTGACGGCTGGTCAATGCCACCATGAAAAAGAGGGGTTCCCAATTTGAGATCACGGGGTATGATCCAGCCCATGATGACGCACGCACATATCGATTGCCCTACCGCCTCCAAGGCGCTTGGCCCGTGTGCCCTATTGCTCCTTAGCCGCCTCTGAGCGTGCCTGTTTGGCGCGACCGCTCAGAGGAGGGACAGCGCCAAATCATCAACCAAATCAACGGTTAAGACTAAGGACATATTGAAAATGACGATTGAAAAAGATCAAGTGTTGATCTTCGACACAACCTTGCGCGACGGTGAGCAATCGCCCGGTGCCACCATGAGCCATGCCGAAAAGCTGGAGATCGCGGGCCTGCTGGACGAGATGGGCGTCGACATCATAGAAGCCGGTTTTCCTATTGCATCCGAAGGCGATTTCGCTGCGGTTTCTGATATTGCAAAGAACGCTAAAAACAGCGTGATCTGCGGCCTAGCCCGCGCCAGTTTCAAGGATATTGATCGCTGTTGGGAGGCCGTCAAACACGCCCGCAAACCTCGGATCCACACCTTTATTGGCACCTCACCTTTGCACCGCGCCATACCAAATCTTGACAAGGATGAGATGGCTCAACGGATACACGACACCGTCAGCTACGCCCGCAATCTTTGCGACAATGTGCAATGGTCGCCGATGGACGCCACGCGCACCGAAGCCGACTATCTGTGCCGTGTCGTTGAGATCGCGATCAAGGCGGGCGCCACCACGATCAATATTCCCGATACAGTTGGCTACACTGCGCCGGCAGAATCCGCCGAACTGATCCGCATGCTAATCAACACCGTGCCAGGTGCCGACACCATCGTTTTCGCCACTCATTGCCACAATGATCTGGGCATGGCGACGGCCAATGCGCTGGCCGCGGTTGCGGGCGGAGCGCGACAGATTGAGTGCACAATCAATGGCTTGGGGGAGCGTGCGGGCAATACCGCATTAGAGGAGGTTGTGATGGCCTTAAAGGTGCGGGGCGATATTATGCCTTATACTACGGGCATCAACACCACCAAGATAATGAACATCTCACGTCGCGTGGCGACTGTCTCGGGCTTTCCGGTTCAGTTCAATAAGGCCATCGTTGGCAAAAACGCATTTGCCCATGAAAGCGGCATCCATCAGGACGGCATGCTGAAGAACGCTGAGACGTTTGAGATCATGCGCCCGTCTGATGTGGGCCTGAGTGAGACGAATCTGGTGATGGGCAAACACTCAGGCCGCGCCGCATTGCGTGCAAAGCTGGGCGATCTGGGGTTTGAGTTGGGGGACAATCAGCTGAAAGATGTCTTTGTTCGGTTCAAAGCCTTAGCTGACCGCAAGAAAGAGATCTTTGAGGATGATCTAATCGCCCTGATGTCCGATGCAGGCACCGCCGCTGAAAGCGATCATTTGCAGGTTAAGTACCTGCGTGTGGTCTGCGGGACCCAAGCGCCGCAAACAGCGGAGCTGACATTATCGGTTGGCGGCGTTGAGCAGACGATCACGGCGACGGGCGATGGTCCAGTGGACGCAGCCTTCGCCGCAGTAAAGGGCCTGTTTCCGCATGATGCCGTCTTGCAGCTTTATCAGGTCAGCGCTGTGACCGAAGGCACTGATGCGCAGGCGACCGTCACCGTGCGGATGGAAGAGGGCGGCAAGATCGTCACCGGCCAATCGGCTGATACCGATACAGTTGTGGCCTCAGTAAAAGCTTATGTTCATGCGCTGAACCGGCTGGTTGTTCGGCGGGCCAATACGGATGTCAGGTGTGACGTAGCTGACGTTTCTTACAAAGATCCGTCCTAAACTTGAGAGACCTAGCGCATCACCTTGGGGATAGTTCCTCGGTGGTGCGTTCGTTCTACACGACCTGTTTTGGGGTGGAACCACGACCCGGCACGCCCTTCGGGAACCTTGGTGACGCGGTATCTTGGTGGCGAGATTGCGCTTATTTCTACAATGAACGCTCTTTACGGCAGTTGGCCGTGCCGACTATAAGATATTCGATCATTCGACTGAGAGAACTCAGCCGATCCACCTACGATATTAGAGCAGGATTCTCCTAAAATGGCCGGCATCTTTGGCAGCCTCTTTTCTTCCGATATGGCAATTGACCTCGGAACCGCGAACACGCTTGTCTATGTTAAGGGCAAAGGCGTCATTTTGAATGAGCCATCAGTTGTGGCCTATCAGGTCAAGGACGGCGTCAAAAAGGCGTTGGCTTTTGGTGAAGACGCAAAGTTGATGTTGGGTCGGACACCAGGTTCAATTCAGGCAATTCGGCCGATGCGCGATGGTGTTATCGCTGACTTTGATGTCGCCGAAGAGATGATCAAGCACTTCATCCGCAAGGTCCACAAACGCACCACATTTACGAAACCAAAGATTATCGTCTGCGTGCCGTACGGTGCAACACCTGTCGAAAAGCGGGCGATCCGTCAGTCGGTACTGTCTGCTGGTGCACGCAAAGCGGGCTTGATTGCGGAACCCATCGCCGCGGCCATCGGGGCCGGCATGCCCATTACGGATCCGACTGGCAACATGGTCGTCGACATCGGGGGCGGCACAACCGAGGTGGCAGTTCTGTCGCTTGCAGACATCGTATACGCTCGGTCAGTTCGCGTCGGCGGCGACCGTATGGACGAGGCGATCATCAACTATCTGCGGCGCCAGCAAAACCTGCTGATCGGCGAGGCTACGGCTGAGCGGATCAAAACCTCGATCGGAACGGCGCGTATGCCCGACGACGGTCGTGGTGCATCGATGCAAATTCGGGGCCGCGATCTGTTGAACGGTGTCCCCAAGGAAACTGAAATCAGCCAGGCGCAGGTTGCTGAAGCCCTAGCCGAACCCGTACAGCAGATTTGCGAAGCAGTGATGAGCGCGCTGGAGGCAACCCCACCTGATTTGGCTGCTGACATCGTTGACCGTGGCGTCATGCTGACAGGTGGCGGTGCATTGTTGGGTGATTTGGATCTGGCCCTGCGTGAGCAGACCGGATTGGCTATTTCAGTAGCAGACGAACCCCTGCATTGCGTGGCTTTAGGAACAGGCAAAGCGTTGGAGTATGAAAATCTCCTGGGCCATGCCATAGACTACGACAGCTAATCTCTTTTGGTGCAGGGTGACCTGTGCCTGACATCGGAGACCCAATGGCCCGGGATCGCCTAAGCGAAACGAGCATTCCGCGCCCTGTCCGGCGATTTCTGGTGACGGTTCTTGTGGCTTGCCTGATCATTCTTGTCTTGGTTTGGCGTATCGACAACCCTCGGGTTGAGCGTATGCGCGCCGCCGTTGTGGACCGTGTTGTGCCCAACATGGAATGGGCAATGGCGCCGGTCACGGGTTTTGCCCGAATGGTCGATGACTTCCAATCCTACGCCCGGCTTTATGAACAAAACGAAGAATTGCGTCGTGAATTACAACAAATGCGGGCTTGGCGAGAGGCCGCATTGCAGCTGGAACAAGAAAACGCTCGGCTGCTAGATTTGAACCGGGTGCAGCTAGATCCTGAACTGACTTTTATTACGGGCATCGTTATGGCTGATAGCGGCTCCCCCTTTCGTCGCTCGGTGCTGCTGAACGTTGGGTCTTGGGACGGGATCTTGGATGGTTGGGCCACCATGGACGGTTTGGGCGTTGTCGGACGGATTGCGGGCGTTGGCCAAAACACGTCCCGCGTGATCTTGCTCACGGACAGCAATAGCATGATCCCAGTAACGATCCGGCCTTCGGGTCAACAAGCCCTTTTGGCGGGCGACAACACCATCACCCCGACCTTGGAATTCATTGAAGATCCTGAAGATGTCAGCCCCGGCGACCGAATCGTAACGTCAGGCGATGGCGGCGTATTCCCGCCGGGCCTTCTAGTCGGGCAAGTCTCACTCTCCTCGGATCGACGTTTTCGGGCGCGCTTGGCGGCTGACTATTCCCGGCTAAACTTTCTGCGGGTGATGCGCAGTCATCCCGGAACCTCGCTGAGCGATCCGGGCGACATTATTGGACCACCTTGGCCCCCAATGGCGCAAACATCGGAAGATGAGGAAGACGTTTTTCAGGATCCGACTGAGGCAACAGCCATCCCAGAAACAACGCAGGCTGTCGATGGGTGATCAGGCGGCACGGCAGCTTTGGATCCATCGCGGGCTTTATATTCTGCTGGCCATGATGATCATGTCCTACAAGTTGATGCCTCTTGGCTTCAGTTCCGCACTTTTCCCGGCGCCAGATCTTTTGCTCGCGTTGACCTTTGCGTGGCTGGTTCGCCAGCCCGATGTCGTGCCCGTTGCATTTATTGTAGCGGTTTTTTTGCTGGCAGATTTTCTGTTCCTACGTCCACCGGGCCTTTGGACTGTTCTGGTCCTTTTGGGCACAGAAACTATCCGGCGCAGGCGGGCCCAGATGACTGAAATGCCGTTTCTGCTGGAATGCGCGACCTTTGCGGTCATAGTCTTTGCGCTATTGGTGATCAACCGTATTGTCCACTGGGGGCTATTACTGGACCAGTCGACACTGGGGCTGACCCTCACCCACGGTATCGTGACTGTGTTGTGCTATCCCATTATTGTTGCCCTCTCGAAATTCGTTTTTGGGTTACATAGACTGCGACCGACCGAGTCAGAGATTAACTAGACATCATGAAACGTTCCCCAAAAGATACTGAAGACAGCGCGCGCAAAATCTCACGGCGAAGTTTGGTCGT
The DNA here is from genome assembly GCA_047623825.1 of Paracoccaceae bacterium. Lineage (GTDB taxonomy): Bacteria > Pseudomonadota > Alphaproteobacteria > Rhodobacterales > Rhodobacteraceae > JBLHOS01. The sequence continues at coordinate 39,693 of JBLHOS010000008.1, forward strand.
GGGCGGCGTCATGATCGGCATCGGTGGGGTGCTTGCAGCGCGCATGCGTTATCTGCAAGTCGAACAGGCTGATACTTTCCGCCTTTTGGCTGAAGAAAACCGGATCAATATCCGGCTTTTGCCGCCAGCCCGAGGCCTGATCTATGATCGTGCGGGCCAGTTGATTGCCAGAAACGAACAGAATTACCGCATTACAATGGTCCGTGAAGATGCCGACGATCTGGACGCCGTTCTGGACCGCCTCGCACGGTTGATAAATTTAGACATGCAAGAGTTGGAGCAGGTGCGCGCTGATATGCTGAGCCGTCCACCGTTTGTGCCGGTCACCATCGCGGATCGATTAACTTGGGAGGATCTTTCGACCGTGGCCGTCAACGCCCCTTCTCTGCCGGGCGTTATACCCGAGTTCGGGCTTAGCCGGGTCTATCCGATGGATAAAGATTTTGCTCATATTGTTGGCTATGTCGGCCCGGTATCCGACTATTATCTTGAGACAACGGGCGACACTGATCCGGTTCTGCAAATTCCCAGTTTTCAGGTTGGGCGTTCTGGCGTTGAGGCGCGTCGAGAGGCAGATCTGCGCGGCGCTGCTGGAACCAAGCGGATTGAAGTGAACGCAGTAGGTCGGGTGATGCGCGAACTTGATCGGGTGCCGGCAACACCCGGCAGTGATCTGCAGCTAACCGTCGATCAAGGCCTGCAAAACTACGTGGCTGCGCGGCTTGGTAATGAAAGCGCGTCTGCCGTTGTAATCGAGGTTGAAACCGGTGAGATCGCTGCCATCGCCTCTTCGCCGTCATTCGATCCAAATCTGTTCGTGCGCGGGATAAGCATGGCCGACTGGACAACCCTCAACGAAGATCCGTACCGCCCCATGTCCAACAAGGCTGTTCAGGGGCTTTATCCGCCAGGCTCGACCTTCAAGATCGTCACTGCACTGGCAGCCCTAGAGGGCGACCATGTGGGATTGGACGAAACAATCAACTGCCCAGGACATATGGTGCTCGGCAACCGGCGGTTTCACTGCTGGCGACGGAATGGCCATGGCCGTATGGACCTTATTGCAGGCTTTGCCCAATCTTGTGATGTCTATTATTATGAACTTGCCCAACGCGTTGGGATTGAGGCGATTTCATCTATGGCACGACGCTTGGGCCTGGGGGTTCGCCATGAACTGCCATTGTCGGGCGTAGCCCGAGGTCTGGCCCCGACGATGGCATGGAAACGCGAAAACCGCGATGCTAACTGGGTTGTTGGCGACACGTTAAATTCTGCGATCGGACAGGGATTTGTCCTCAGCTCACCGATGCAGCTGGCAATCATGACAGCGCGGGTCGCGTCGGGCCGGAACGTACAGCCCACTTTGCTCAAATCGGTTAATGGCGCTGAGGTACGCAGGCCAGAGGTTTCAGAACTTGACATCAACCCGGATCATCTTTCGATCATCCGGGAGGCGATGTATTCCGTCAACAACACCCAAAGCGGGACTGCCTATTCCAGCCGCTCAGTAGTTGATGAGTACCAAATTGCGGGCAAAACCGGCACCAGTCAGGTGCGCAACATCACCATGGCAGAACGTGCCCGCGGCGTCGTGCGCAATGAGGATCTGCCATGGGATCGCAGGGACCACGCGCTTTTCGTCGGCTTTGCGCCTTATCAGACACCAAAATATGCGGTGTCGGTTGTGGTCGAACATGGCGGCGGTGGGTCTGCCGTGGCAGCGCCAGTTGCGCGCGATATCTTGCTGCGAGCGCTCTACGGTGATGTCCCACCGTCCAGTCTTTACCCTTCAAATCAGCGCCAGGTGATTGAGGACCGTCATAATGCGATGGACCTGCGTCCGACCTTGCCACCCGCCGGCCCCACCGGGCGCAGCCGGGCATGAGCTTTCTGGAATACACGGTCAAATCGACGCCCACTGGTTGGCACAAACTTTTGTGCCTGAACTGGGCATTGATCTTGGTAATTACGGCCGTCGCCAGTGTCGGATTTTTGATGCTTTATTCAGTTGCAGGCGGATCAATGACGCCTTGGGCCCAGCCCCAAATGCTGCGGTTTGCGATTGGACTGGTGGCCATGATTGCCATTGCCTTTGTGCCGATCTGGTTTTGGCGTAACATGTCGGCGCTGGCCTTTAGCGGCTCAATCTTGTTGCTGCTTTATGTAGAGTTCTTTGGCGTGATCGGCATGGGCGCACAGCGCTGGATTGATCTGGGGTTCATGCGGCTGCAACCCTCAGAAGTTACCAAGATCACCTTAGTGATGATCCTTGCGGCCTATTACGATTGGCTGGATATCCGCAAAACATCACGCCCACTTTATGTGGTCCTGCCTCTGATCTTGATCGCAATTCCGGTCCTTTTGACATTGCGGCAGCCTGATCTTGGGACGGCCCTATTGCTGTTGATGGGTGGCGGGGCTGTCATGTTCTTCGCGGGCGTCCATTGGGCTTACTTTGGCGCGGTGGTTGCCGCAGGTGTGGGCACCGTTGGGGCTGTCATCGCCTCTCGCGGGACCGAATGGCAATTGTTGCAAGACTACCAATACCGACGTATCGACACCTTTTTAGATCCCAGTCAGGACCCATTGGGCGCCGGCTACCACATCACGCAAAGTCAGATAGCACTTGGATCAGGCGGATGGACCGGACGCGGCTTTATGCAAGGCACACAAAGCCGACTTAACTTTCTGCCAGAAAAACACACTGACTTTATCTTCACAACGCTGGCGGAAGAATTCGGCTTTCTAGGCGCTGCATCATTGCTGACGCTTTATATGTTGATCTTGTTGTTTTGCGTGATCATCGCACTCAAAACCAAGGACAGGTTTGCATCGCTGATGACGTTGGGGATCGCGGTGGCGTTCTTTCTGTATTTCGCGGTCAATATGTCCATGGTCATGGGGCTGGCGCCTGTCGTCGGGGTGCCGCTGCCTTTGGTCAGCTATGGTGGCTCTGCGATGTTGGTTTTGATGGTCGCGTTTGGGCTGGTCCAATCGGCCCAAATTCACCGCCCCCGGTGATCCAGCATTGCCACTAGTGTGGGCAGCACCGCTCTGGTAGCACCCTTGGCAACACGCGTGAGAGAAGGTTTTGCCGCATGACGCCCACCATCTTGTTTGCAGCACAGCCTGCCCGTTGGACGAAATACGCCCCCCATTTGCGTGAAGCGTTGGCCGAGGCGGGGCTGTCTGACGCCGTCCTGACGACTGAGGCTGATCCGGTCGATGTGGATTATATGGTCTATGCCCCCAACGGCCCGGTCACAGATTTTACGCCTTACACCAAACTAAAGGCCGTCTTGAACCTTTGGGCCGGGGTTGAGGATGTTGTCGGCAACCCAACACTTAACGTGCCATTGGCCCGGATGGTGGACTATGGCCTAACCGAGGGCATGGCCGAGTGGGTGGTTGGGCACACCATGCGCTATCACCTTGGGATGGACGCCCAAATTTTGGGCCAAGACGGTATTTGGCGCACAGGGCACGTCCCCCCGCTAGCGCGCGATCGAACCGTTGCGATCCTAGGTCTTGGCGAATTGGGCAGTGCCTGTGCAACAGCGCTGGTGGGTTTGAATTTCAAGGTCAGGGGCTGGAGCCGTAGTGCCAAGACGATTGACGGTGTCGCCACACATTCGGGCGCTGACGGATTGAAGGACTGCCTGTCGGAGGCAGAGATCGTGACGCTGTTACTGCCAAGCACACCCGAGACCGCAAACACCTTGAACGCCACCACCCTGTCGTGGATGCCCAAAGGGGCGTGCATCTTGAACCCCGGCCGCGGCCCTTTGATCGACGATGACGCCTTGTTGGCGGCTTTAAGCTCAGGTCAGATTGCCCATGCGACGCTGGATACGTTTCGGATCGAACCATTGCCCGCTGACCACCCATATTGGGCCCACCCCCAAGTGACTGTCACGCCGCACATTGCCTCGGAAACGCGGTCATCATCCTCTGCCCGTGTCATCGTCGAAAACATCCGCCGTGGCGAAGCCGGAGAGCCGTTCCTGCATCTTGCCGATCAGCAGCTGGGGTATTGATCCTCAGCGCAGCTTGGGTGGGTTGTTAGGGTCCATTCCGGGCGCACTTGGTGCGTACATATGGATCTCTGGCGCCTTGGGCAGGTCAAATCGCAGGCCGACACGCGTCAGCGAAGCGCAGAACGGATCAGTCGGCTTGAAAAACGCCACATCCATGCTGCCCGCCTCAATTCCCGAAAACGTCAACGCCTCGCCTGCGGCTTGCGCCAACGCAGGCTCAGCCCCTGGAATCGGATCGACAAAGGCCAGCATGTGCGATCTGCGACCAGATGCATAAGTGACGCCGACCAGATAGGCAGATCTTGCAAGCCCTTCGGCTGTAGCCAGCTTTTTATCCAATGACATAACCAACGCTTCGGGCAAACCAGCGGGCGGGCGAACCTCTTGCGGGATTTCCTCGGTTTCTGCAGGATTGTTGCCAAGGGTTTCGCCCAGCCAGTCCACGGCCTCTGCTGGGATCAAGATCGACGAGGGTGCGACCCCAAGGTTTACCCCAATCCCAATCCCGGCCCCGGCCAGCAAACTCGCCAATGAGCGGCCTGACATTGCGGCAAAGGCCGCCTGACCTTCGACAAAATCGCCAAGCCTGCTTTCGCGATCAAAGACCAGAACGAACTGACTGTCCTCAACTGGAAAAATCTGCGGGGTGATATTGTCTCCGATCGCTTCCTCCTCCAGCAGCAAGAAAAGCTCTGCCTCAGCCAGGCGCTCATAAAAACCCAGACGCAATGTATCATTTTCTGGCTCCGCGATCATCGCGGCGTGGGCTTCATCCAAAACGGTTTGGGTCATCGCGACAGCACCTCTGAAACCCGATTACGAAGCGCCGGAACGACGTCTTCCTCAAACCAGTGGTTTTTTCTAAGCCATGCCGTATTGCGCCACGACGGATGAGGCAAGGGCAGCGCCTGAGGCATGTGATCGCGCCACGCAGTAACTGTTTCGTGCACCGGGCTGCGCACTTGCAGATGCCAGCTTTGGGCGTATCCACCAATCAAAAGCGTCAATTCAATTCCCGGCAAATGAGCCAACACATCTTGCCGCCATGTTGAGGCGCATATCTTGGGCGGCGCCAGGTCACTGCCCTTGGCGTCATATCCCGGAAAACAAAACGCCATCGGTACAATCGCGATCCGGGTACGGTCATAGAATGTAGCCTCGTCTATCCCCATCCAGTCGCGCAACCGCTCACCCGACGGATCATCAAAGGGCTTGCCAGATTTGTGGACGCGCATCCCGGGGGCTTGGCCCGCAATCAAGATCCGCGCGGACGGGTTGAACCAAACCACCGGGCGTGGCCGATGCGCCGTAGCCGTGACCACAAATCGATCAGCGCAAATCTCACAGGCCGAAAGCCGTTGGGTCAGATCTTCAAATTCCATCTTTATCGGACTAGGCAAATCTACAGCTTAAGAAAAGAGGTAGACAAAACTTCTATGTTTCTATATATGTAGAAATATGGAAATGAAAACTGACATCCCCGCCCTGAACCTTGCCGCCACCGCATTTGCCGCTTTAGGATCTGAACAGCGACTGGCCGTGCTGCGCCGTTTGGTCCGCGCAGGTCCAGACGGGATGGCAATCGGCGATCTCGGAGAGGCCGTTGGTATCACGGGCTCTGTCCTGACCCATCACGTCAAACAATTGGTCGGTGCAGGTCTAGTCGCCCAACGTCGCGACGGACGCCGGATCATCTGCGCCGTTGTCTTTGGCCAGGTTGAAGCGTTGTCCGAGTATCTTCTTTCAGAATGCTGTGCTGACCATGGCGGTCACGCAGGTGAAGGTAGCCATGACTGATCTGACCCAAAACCTCACCTTGTTTCGAACGGCATGGACCAAGATTGACAAGGTCCTGATCAGCTGTGCGGTGATTGCCGCGGCGATCTTTGTGTTCGACCAACCAGCCTTTGGGCCCAGTATGATCGAGACAAGTGCCAGCCTGCTGCAGACGCTGCCCTTTATTCTGTTTGCCGTCGCGGCAATCGGCACATTGCGCGCCACCGGGTCCGAGCGGCTGATGGAAGGTGCCTTTGAAGGGCGCGAGACACGCATGATCATGTTGGGTGCATTGGCCGGGGGCCTATCACCTTTTTGCTCTTGTGAGGTCATCCCGTTCATCGCGGCCCTGCTGGCCGCAGGTGCGCCACTGTCTGCCGTCATGGCCTTTTGGCTGGCCTCACCACTGATGGACCCGGCGATGTTTGCCATTACCGCAGGCACCTTGGGTTTTGAATTTGCTATCGCAAAGACCATCGCTGCAATCGGACTGGGGCTGATGGGCGGGTTTACCGTCAAGCTATTGGCGCGCTCCGCCCTTTTTGCGGATCCGTTGAAAACCAACACACCCACGGGATCGTGTTGCAGCGCCAAGCCTCTATCATTGAAGTGGCAGTTCTGGGGTGAAGCCGCTCGTCGGCAGATTTTTTGGAACGCGGCGCTTAGTAATCTACTGTTCTTGGGCAAATGGTTGCTCTTGGCCTACCTGCTGCAATCCCTGTTGATCCGCTATGTCCCGGCATCCCTGATCGGTTCGATTTTGGGCGGCGAAGGTGTAGGCCCGATCTTTCTGGGCGCGCTGGTCGGTGCACCGGCATATCTGAATGGATACGCGGCCGTTCCACTGATCTCTGGTCTTTTAGAGCAGGGGATGAGCAATGGTGCGGCGATGGCATTTGTCATCGCGGGAGGTGTCAGTTGCATCCCTGCGGCAGTTGCGGTTTGGGCGCTGGTTAAGCCAAGGGTCTTCGCAGCATATCTTGGACTGGCGTTTTTTGGCGCAGTTTTAGCCGGTTTGGCTTGGAGTGCTGTCGCCTAACCCATTGTCTCATTAAGCCGGTTCGTCTATCTCCCTGCGAAAGCAAGTCGGAGGGTCCGCATGTACCGCGTCTGGAATTTTCTCACTAGTTACTCCCTACTGCTCATAGCGGGCGCACTGATCGCACTGGTTTGGGCAAATGTTGATGCAGCAAGCTATCACCATTTCGTGGATTTTGTGATTTGGGACAATGCACCGATAGGCGAATTGCATGGGGGTAGTCGCACGCTGACCCTGCACTATTTCGTCAATGACCTTTTAATGGCGTTCTTCTTTGCAATTGCCGCGAAAGAGGTTTGGGAAGCCGTCATTCTGAAAAATGGCTCGCTGCGCGGCAAGAAAGCCGCAACACCGCTGTTTGCCACCGCAGGCGGTATGTTCGGCCCAATCGCTGTCTACTTGGGCATTGCGGTATTGCTGGGGTCCGACACTTACTCAGCCGTTGCAAACGGTTGGGCGATCCCGACAGCCACCGATATCGCGTTCTCCTATTTGATTGGTCGAATGGTCTTTGGCGCGGGGCATCCCGCCGTCCGCTTTTTGCTACTTTTGGCGATTGCAGATGACGCTGCCGGTTTGATCATTCTGGCTATCTTTTATCCATCGGGTGATCTGGCACCTGAATGGCTACTGCTCAGCTTGGTTGCCGCCGCAGGCGTCTTTTTTCTGTTCAACTGGCTGCCACGCTATCTGGATCAAGGTGATCAGTTGCGTTCTCGTTCATCATTCGTGCGGCGCGTCTGCAGCTTTTGGCCTTACTTGGTCGCCGCTTGCCTCAGCTGGTACGGATTTATGCAAAGTGGCCTACACCCTGCCCTTGGATTATTGCCAATCGTGCCGACGATCCCGCATGCGGATCGCGCCTTTGGGATCTTTTCCGAGGCAGAGCAATATCTGACTGATCTGTTGAACAAGATTGAGCATGCACTGAAATATCCGGTTGAGATTGTCTTGTTCTTCTTTGGTCTACTGAACGCCGGTGTAGAGTTGGGCGCCATCGGAGATGCGACTTGGCTGGTTCTGGCAGGGTTGCTGATCGGTAAACCAGCCGGGATCTTCCTCTTCGGTTACATCGCTGCAAAACCAATGGGTCTTGGCATTCCACAGGGCATGCGAATGTCTGATCTTATCGTGATTGGATTTGTGGCCGCCGTTGGCTTTACCGTCTCGCTGTTCGTGGCATCCGTTGCATTTGAACCGGGTGCGGTTCAGGACGCCGCAAAAATGGGCGCCCTCTTCAGCTTTTTTGCCGCAGTTGTTGCAATTGTGGCGGGGAAATTGTTGCGAGTTGAGAAACAGGAAGTCTAATTTGATCGCTTACTTGGGGTGAAACCAACGCGTTTGTGACATATTGATGCCACAACGCACAAAATTTTCTTTGAAAAAAGGACTTTGACGCGACATAAAGGTGCCTAAATGCCCTTGTAAGATTTTTCAGATAAGCCCTGCACAAGATAGGGCCCAGAAACAACTATAGCAGTAGGGCATCAAAATGCTCGAGTTCATCAACGTCTCAAAGTCCTTCTGGACCGGAACACAGCGCAAGGTCATCCTTGATCGCGCATCTTTTCGTGTGGAACTCGGCAATTCGATCGGCATTCTTGCGCCTAACGGTACCGGCAAGACGACCCTGATCAACATGATGGCCGGACTGGAAAAGCCGGATGAGGGCGAAATCAACCGGACGTGCCGCGTCTCATTCCCTCTGGGCTTTCTCGGCGGTGTCGTGAACCGACTGTCTGCGACGGAGAACTCCCGCTACATCGCCCGGCTCTATGGTCTGGATCCAGACTATGTGGAGGCCTTTTGCCGATGGGTCTGTGGCCTGGAAGAATACTTTGACATGCCAGTTGGCACCTATAGTGCCGGCATGAACAGCCGGTTCAGCTTTGCCCTGCTTCTAGCCCTCGATTTCGACATCTATTTGATCGATGAAGGGATGCCTGGCACAACTGACGCAGAATTCAACCGCAGGGCGGGCGACATTCTGAAGGAACGTCTGAAGAAAGCCACGGTCATTATTGTGTCCCATCAGGCCAGCACGTTGGAAAAGTTTGCACGATCAGCCGCCGTCTTGATGAACGGCCAGCTCCATCAATTTGACACGCTCGAAGAAGCGAAGAGGCTTTATGACTATCAAACCCAGGGGTAAGAAGTTTCGCATTCGCCGCAGTGGCTTGTCCTCTTCAACGGGAGAAGTCCACCATCCGGTCAACGATGATGCAGAATCCGCCGATGACGGTTTTGGTAATCAGCCATTTCCCGGTTCGAGCGCTTTTGACGACCAGACCGAACAGGTTGCCGCGTCGCAAAGTGTCGACGAAGAACTGGCTACGATCCGTCAAGAAGGCCTGACAGGCCGGCAATTGCGGATGGCGCGCCGGGCCGCCCAAAAACAGGGTCTGAACCCCACCTCTGACTTTGATGCTGTCCGGCTTTTGCGCCAAAAAGGGGTCGATCCGTTCCGGCGCTCCAACATGCTGGAACTGGTTGTCGACGAAGACGGCAAAGGATCCATACCAGACGAGAAGACATATTTACCCGCCACCGTCAGGCATCCGCAGGGACAGTTGCCACAGGTTTCGCAACCCCAAGTCTTTGATGAGGCAAGCCGCGCCGTTGAAATTGCGCGCGTTCAGCAAGCGATTGCCGCGCGCCGCCGCAAACGCCTTGCCCTTCTGGTCGCGCGTCTGATGTTCTTTGTGATGCTGCCGACGTTAATCGCAGGGTATTACTACTATGTCGTGGCAACGCCGATGTATGCGACCCACGCAGAATTTGTCATTCAAAAAGCCGAAGGCGGCGGCGGCTCCGGCGGCGGCCTTAGCAGCCTGCTTGGCGGCACAACGTTTAGTACTGTCCAAGACAGCATCACCGTCCAAAGCTATCTGGAAAGCCCTGAGGCGATGATGCGTCTGGATGAAGAGCTGGGCCTACGGGAACATTACTCAGATCCAAATATCGACTCGATCCAGCGTCTGGATCCGAATGCGACCAACAGCGCGATGCACAAGCTTTACACCCGCAATCTCAGCATCGGCTATGATCCAACTGAGGGTCTGATCCGAATGGAAGTTATTGCAGTTGACCCGCATATCTCTGAGGCATTCTCAATCGCCCTGATCCGTTATGCCGAAGAACGTGTAGGCCAGCTGAGCCAACGGGTCCGTGAAGATCAGATGGCCGGAGCGCGCGAAAGCTATCTGGAAGCTGAAGAACGTATGCTGCAAGCCCAGCAACAAATTATTCAATTGCAAGAGCAACGCGGCGTTCTAAGCGCCACTGCTGAGGTCAGCTCAATCATGGGCCAAATCTCTACCTTTGAGATCCAGCTTCAAGAGGAGCGGCTAAGACTTGATGAGTTAATGTTCAACGCCAGGCCAAATCAAACCCGAGTCGAGGTGGCGGAACGCAATATCGCACGGCTTGAAGCATTGATCGAACAATTGCGATCCTCAATGACAACAGGTGAAACTGATGATGCCTCACTTGCACGGATCTCTAGCGAGATCTTGGTTGCCCAAGTTGAGATGGAAACGCGTCAGGCGATGTTGACACAATCACTGCAACAGATGGAATCAGCGCGGGTTGAGGCCAATCGCCAGTCACTTTACCTCTCGATCGGCGTGAACCCGACCGCCCCAGATGAGGCGACCTATCCCCGCTCGTTGGAAAATACCCTTCTTGCGTTCCTGATCTTTTCAGGCATTTACCTTATGGCATCGATGACAGCATCCATTCTTCGAGAACAGGTATCCGCGTAATATCATGAAACGTATTCAGATCGGAAAGATCACAGTGGGCAATGATTGCCCACTGACCGTCATTGCAGGCCCCTGCCAATTAGAAAGCCTGGACCACGCCCAAATGATTGCCGGCGCCATGAAAGAGGCCTGTGAGGCCGCAGGCGCGCAATACGTTTTCAAGGCATCCTACGACAAAGCCAATCGAACCTCACTGACCGGCAAACGTGGCTTGGGAATTGAGGCAGGACTTGCCGTGCTGGACAATATTCGCAAGACTTTTGATATCCCAGTGTTGACCGACGTCCATAATGAGGCCCAATGCGCCGTTGCCGCAGATGCAGTCGACATCCTGCAGATCCCGGCATTCCTGTGCCGCCAAACCGATATGCTACTGGCCGCCGGCGCAACAGGCGCTGTGATCAATGTCAAAAAAGGTCAATTCTTGGCGCCATGGGACATGCGCAACGTCATTGCCAAGATCGAAAGTACCGGTAATAACCGAATTATGCTGACCGAACGCGGCACAAGCTTTGGCTACAACACACTTGTCGCTGATATGCGGGCTTTGCCGCAGATGGCGCGGACCGGATATCCGGTTATCATGGATGCGACCCATTCCGTGCAGCAGCCCGGTGGGCAGGGTGGGTCTTCAGGTGGGCAGCGTGAATTCGCCCCTGTTATGGCGCGTGCCGCCGTGGCGATCGGCGTCGCTGCTGTCTTTATTGAGACCCATGAAGATCCCGACAACTCGCCTAGTGATGGGCCGAACATGATCTATCTCGATCAAATGCCCAAGCTGATCGAGACGCTGATGGCGTTTGACCAGTTGGCCAAGGCAAACCCGCTGCCGGTTTAAATTCTAAGTAAAGGGCCCATAAAGATGAAGCCGATCGCGAGCGTGACCCAAAATACCTGGGACTTCCTTTATCGACCCATGATCACCCCAACAGGGTTTCGGGAATATGATGCCCGCTGGCGCTTTCCTGATGAGATCAATTTACCCGGGATCACTGCGTTGGGTCTGGGTCTGGGCACACAGATGCATGAGGCGGGAATTGAACCGGTGATCGCCGTTGCAAACGACTACCGCGACTATTCCCTTGGCGTGAAGAACGCGTTGATCTTGGGCCTGATGCAAGCGGGTATTCACGTCAAGGATATCGGGCCCGCAATCAGCCCTATGGCTTACTTTAGTCAGTTCCATTTGGATGCCCCAGCTGTGGCGATGGTCACAGCGTCGCATAACCCAAATGGATGGACGGGCGTGAAGATGGGCTTTGAGCGCCCCCTCACCCACGGCCCCACAGAGATGTCTAGATTGCGCGACATCGTCCTTGGCGGTGAGGGCCAGCCACGCGCAGGCGGTCACTACGAACTGGTACCCGGTGTACGTGAAGCCTATCTCGACGATCTGGTTGGTGATTTCAAAATGACCCGGAAATTGCGCGTCGTCTGCGCCACCGGTAACGGGACCGCCTCACATTTTGCGCCCCAGGTTTTCGAACGGATTGGTGTTGAGGTTGTGCCGCTGCACACAGAGCTTGATTATACATTCCCGAACTACAACCCCAACCCCGAAGCCATGGAAATGTTGCACGACATGTCTCACGCCGTCCTTGAAAGCGGCGCTGATCTGGCCCTTGGCTTTGACGGTGACGGGGACCGATGCGGTGTCGTTGACAATGAGGGCGAAGAGATCTTTGCCGATAAGGTTGGCGTCATTATGGCGCGCGATCTGATCAAGATATATCCGGGATCGACCTTTGTTGCCGACGTGAAATCTACCGGTTTGTTTGCATCAGATCCCGTGCTGAAGGCCCATGGCGCAAAGGCCGATTACTGGAAAACCGGCCACAGCCATATGAAACGCCGAGTTCATCAATTGGGCGCCCTGGCAGGCTTTGAAAAATCCGGCCACTACTTTTTGGCCGGTGACATCGGACGTGGGTATGATTGCGGCATGCGCGTCGCGGTTGAGATCTGCAAGCTGATGGATCGCAACCCAGACCTGACAATGGCTGACCTGCGCCGCGCCCTACCCGTCACCTACGCCACCCCCACGATGTCACCTTATTGCCCCGATACTGAGAAATACGATGTGCTTGAACGTTTGGTCAGCAAACTGATCGCACGTCATGCGGACGGCGGCAGTCTTGCCGGTGTAAAAATCACCGAGGTCGTAACGGTCAATGGCGCCCGGGTCATGCTGGAAAACGGTGCGTGGGGTCTGGTTAGGGCCTCGTCCAACACGCCGAATCTTGTTGTGGTCTGCGAAAGCCCAACCAGTGAACTGGAAATGCGGGCCATTTTTGCGGATCTCAATGCTTTGATCCGCACTGAACCACTGGTCGGAGAGTATGATCAGACGATCTGAGGGATCCATGCGGATCAACCATAACTTCGACGGCAATAGGTCTAAGCAGTAGACTTGCAGTGATCAAAAACTCCCACAGCCTCACCGAGTTTATGGCTTCGCTCAAATAGGTTTGTTTTTTTGTGCGAGAGGTCTTGATCCCCGGCCAATGCGCGCGTAATTAGCGCGACACAGTTGGGGTGTAGCCAAGTGGTAAGGCAACGCTTTTTGGTAGCGTGTACCGTAGGTTCGAATCCTACCACCCCAGCCAGCCATTCCACCCAAACCAGACGGTGCACGGTTGCGTGGCTTTAGTGACGCAAGTTCAAATGCTTGTGCGGTCCATACGTTTGCGCAGACGATAGTTGGTGGTCCGATATGGGCCAAATCAGCGCAAAGTCTGCGTTTGGCGTTTCGACGATACGAGTTTGGAGTGTTTAGTTGAGGTTCTTTAGCAGCTGCCGCTGCTTATCCCAGTCAGATGGCAGCGCATGGCGCAGACACCAATCGGACGTAAATCTGATGGGCTGCTTGCCCTCCAGTGCATCGCGAACAATGTCCGGCGCTAGGAATGCGAGATCGATCATCTGCTGAACGCGGCGTTTTGATGTCTTCTCAGCATCAGCAATCTGAGCAAAGCTTTTGCCCGCTTTCATCTGCTCGAACCAAGTGTGCGCTTTGGCGATGTTGCGGATCAAGGCATCATCCTGCCCGATTGGCACATCTGCGAAGATAAGCTTGGTCTCAACTCCTCGCTTTCTGATCTGGAAGACACTTCCAATACTGAGCGCATCTTCGTTCAGCGTTTCAGCATTGGTTTCTAGAATGTCGGCCACTTGGTTCTGGTCGATCTGAACTGTTAGCTGGCCCGGTTCAATCGTGATCTTCCTCGCGAGACTAAGAAGATCTGCTTGGGTAGCTGTGGCCAGCCAATTCGTCAGCACAGCTTGCGCGTTACCGATGTCACCTGACGATGCACCAGTCATCAGTCTAGTTACCGCGGAAGCGTCAGTCAGGGTCTTTCGGGTAAGTGCGGCAACTTGGGCTTCCAGTTCCGGCGCGGGCAATCGCCACCCATCAAGGTGCTTCTCGCCACTTTTTGCAATCAAGCGATGTGAGATGTAATAGCGTAGGCGTTTGCTCAACCTTGTTTTGGTGTGGGAAGGCGTAAGCCTGTCACCCGTCTCATCGAACAGCTTTCCGCAAAGTAATGAGGACTGGCTCTTAGATCGTGATCGCCGGTCTTTTGCCGCACCGTCCTGTAGCATCGCTTGGATATGGTCCCAGCGCGTCGACTCAATAAGCGCCGGATGCTGACCTTCATGAACCACCTTCCGATGACGGATACGACCAGCGTAAAGCGGGTTGGTCAGGATATGGTGGACATGTCCGCGCGCGAATGGGCCTCCGCCTCTGACTGTCCCATCGGCTGCCGTCCTGACTTTAGTTTGCAGCTTGAAAAAATCAGCGTGCTCTTTAACCACGCGGACTGTTTGATGGGTCTCGTACAGATCGTAGAGCGTGCGGATCGTTGCTGCTTCGTCCTCATTGATGCTCAAGGTCCGTCCGTCAGCGTCATATCCGATAGGTACCAGCCCGCCCATCCACAGGCCCTTCCGCTTTGATGCCGCGATCTTGTCTCGGATCCGCTCCGCCGTGACCTCACGCTCAAACTGCGCAAAGCTGAGCAGCATGTTGAGAGTCAGCCTTCCCATACTGGTCGCTGTGTTGAAGGATTGCGTGACAGACACGAACGACGCGCCTGCTGCGTCGAGCACATCCACGATCTTCGAGAAGTCGGCCAAGGATCGGGTCAACCGGTCGATCTTGTAGACGATGATCTGATCGACCAATCCATCTCGCATGTCCTGCATCAGGCGCTGCAGCGTGGGACGCTCTAGCGATCCGCCAGAGAGGCCACCGTCATCGTAGGCATTTGGCAGCAACACCCAGCCCTCGTGTTTCTGGCTGGCAACATAGGAGGCGCAAGCCTCACGTTGTGCATCCAGCGAATTGAACTCCTGCTCAAGGCCGTCTTCCGAGCTCTTGCGGGTATAGATGGCGCAGCGGATCTTCTTCATGCGGCGGTGCTCCGGACCTTGACTAGGCCGAAGAAGCGCGGACCAGACCACGTAGTTCCGGTAATGTGCTTGGCGATGGCCGAGAGTGGTGGCCAATTCCGACCGTCCATCTCAAAGCCGCCTTTGACCACGGCAACCTGATAAGTCCGCCCATTCCACTCCCGCACGTAATGCGTCCCGACTTTGGCGGCATTCATTGGCACGTCTTTCACGGGCTTGCCCGAGGCGATCTGCTGTAGAGCCCTGCGCGTCTGGGCGGGCAAGCCGCCTGCCCTCTTGCTCTGCGCATGATTGGCCAACGCTTTGGTCATGAACGGGACTGACAGATAGGGCGGTGGCAAACGGCCGAACGCCGCCGTCCAATCTGCAAGCAACTCTGTCCGGTTGTGGGGCTCTTCACTGGCCATCGGGGTTCGCAATCGTGTCTACCGCCTCTTGAGCGACCACAATCCGATACCGCGTAGGCTTGTCTGGTCCCGCGCTCTCTTTTGCGACTTCAAAGCCCTTGACCTGCCCCCCGAGGCTCCCTCATTTATAACGAGAGTCCGCGGGTCTGGTTTTCATATTCTTCATCGTCAGTTTGGGCAAGCGCGTCGTGCGCGGAGCCCTCAAATTGCTGAAGCGCTCGGCGCG
>JBLHOS010000009.1:0-53511 GCA_047623825.1 Paracoccaceae bacterium
GGGCTCCGCGCACGACGCGCTTGCCCAAACTGACCACGAAGAATATGAAATCCAAACCCGCAAACTCTCGTTATGAATGAGGGAGCCTCGGGGGCAGGTCAAGGGCTTGTGCCAATAGTTGTTGGCATTTCGGTCTGGCTTTGGAACGTGGAGCGAACCGAGTTCCAAACCACTGCAACCATGACGCAGATTGCCATCGGCGTTTTGACCCGCGAACCTGCGGAAAGTGGGTCCAACGCACTACGAGAATGGGCAATTAATGTCCTTCGAAACTCCTCAAACCCACCCGAACTATCAGAGGCAGCGGCCATGCAACTAAGTGGCGAGCGTATTTGGCGGCCCGCCATTTCTCAATACGGCTTTTTTGCGCCCAACTATCAAGCACTCGACGTTGAAGAGACGAATAGAATGGTTGAGGAACTCCAGCGCAGACTGAATGACTTAAGCGCCCCCTTTCCATCCGACGAATAATACTTGCGCCCCTCTCGGGACATTGCTGCGCAATACCCTGCCGGGCAATGGTGGCCCGTTTGATATCTCTGACGAGCTTCTCACCAGGGCTTTTGCGGGGTCCAGTTGTTTGTCTCATATCCCACTCCTCAGTGGTTACGATGAGCCAACAACACTCTCTTATCAAATAACCCTATTTGGACCCATAAGCGCTGACGTCAGACAATGAAAGCCGGTGCTGACCACGTTGATGGGGTGATCAAGGCATGGGGTCTCGTTGAAACGAGCGATCAGGCCACGGTCAGCAATCGGCGGATGGGCGAGGATTTGCGGGACTGTCCGGACCGGGCCTGCGGGGATATTTTGGGCGTTGAGCGCCGCCACCCACTGGGTGGCGGATTGGGTGGTGAGGACGCATTCCGGTTCCGCGCGGAGGTTGGGTTTTCGTTGCCATGGGCCTGTGGCTCAACCTCGCCGATTAGGTGGTTGGACACTACCCAGCCCATGGTGGCCAGCGTCGCCTCCAGCATGGACACATCGATAAAGGCCCCACGGGGGGGGCACAGATGGCCATGGCCGCGGTGAGGCCGCCGAAGGTATCCGACAACGGATAGCCGACGCGAGTGGGTGTTTTACCGTCTCCGGTGATCGACATGACACCGGACGCGCCGTGGATGATCTGGTCGTATGCGGGGCTGGCGGCCCATGGTCCATCTTGGCCGAAGCTGGAAATGGCGCAGTAGATCAGGGTTTGGTTATCCGCCTTGAGAAAGGCATAGCCAAGCCCGAGGCAGTCCATCACGCTGGGGCGGAAGTTTTCGACCAACACGTCTGCAGTGGCTACCAAACGGCGCAGGGCCTCGGCCCCCGCATTATGTTTCAGGTTCAGGGTCAGGCTGAGTTTGCCAGCGTTCTGGGCAAGAACGCTGTTGCCCATGTTCTTGGCGTTTAACGCCAGCGAGGCCCCCAGATTGCGGGCCAGATCACCGCGTCCTACAACCTCCACCTTGATGACAGATGCGCCAGTTGATGGCATGCCAACGGACCCGCCTGCACGTTTGTGAGGTCAAGGACCCGCACCCCAGTTAGGGGCGCGGGAACCAGTTCAATCACCATCGGCAACGCCAGCTTCGCGCGCGGCCTTCCGGCGCAGCCGCAACGAGCGCAGGCTTGGCAGCACGACAAGGAACGCAGCCAGCACCAGCAGGCCCAGTGTCATCGGGCGTTCCAGCAGGAAGCCAAAGCCGTGATAAAGCTGCATTGCGCGGGAGAAGTTATCCTCCAACATGGTGCCAAGGATGAACCCGATCAGCAGGGGTGCCAGCGGATAATCAGCGAAGCGCAAAATCGTCGCCACAACGCCGAAGCCCACCAAGATCAGCAACTCGGTTGAGTTATTTTGGCCGATGTAGCTGCCCATCAGTGTGAAGAACAAAATGAATGGGATCAGGTAGTTGCGCGGGATGGCAAGGATCTTCGCGATGTAAGGGATCAGCGGCAGATTCAGGACCAGAAGTACCAGATTGCCGATATACATCGAGATGATGACCGCCCAGAACACCTGCGGCTCATCCACCATCAGGCGTGGACCCGGCGTGACGTTCAATGCCAACAGCGCGCCCAGCAAGATTGCCGTGGTGCCGGAGCCGGGAATACCCAGCGTCAGCAGCGGAACAAACGACCCGGTGCAGGCAGCGTTGTTAGCGGTTTCGGGCGCTGCAATGCCCTTGATGGCGCCTTTCCCGAACTCTGCCTGTTCTTCCTTGGTGGCGAGGTTGCGTTCCACCGCGTAGCCAAGGAAGGAGGCGATTGTGGCCCCCGCCCCCGGCAATACGCCGATGAAGAAGCCTTGGATCGATTGGCGACCGATGACCGGGGCAATCGACCACGCCTCAGCTTTTGAAATCCGCAGGCCAGTGATTTTACCACCCGCAGTGTTGACCGCGCGGCCCGGATTCATCACCAGAAACAGGGCCTCGGGCAAAGCGAACATCGCCATCGCCAGTGTGATGAACGAAAAACCCGATTGCAGGTCGAGGATGCCGAAGGTGAAGCGCGGCGTGTTGGACAATGCGCCCTCTCCCACCGTGCCCAAGATCAGGCCCAGCAGCGTCATCATCAGCGCCTTGCCGACCTGACCCGTGCCTGCAAAGGCAGCAATCGCGGACAAGCCTACCACCATCAGCGCGAAATATTCGGCGGAGTGGAACAGCAGCGCCACAGATGACAGGGCGGGGGCGAAGACCATCAGCAGGATCGTGGCAATGGTGCCGCCCGCAAAGCTGGAGATTGCGGCGACGGTCAGCGCTTTGCCCGCCATGCCCTTTTGGGCCATGGGGTAGCCATCGAAAGCGGTGGCCACGGTCCCCGCGACCCCCGGCGCGTTCAGCAAGATGGACGATGTGGAACCGCCGAAGATGGCCCCGTAATAGACGCCCGACAGCAAAATCAGGGCGGAGGTTGGATCGCCGAGGCCAATGGCCACGGGGATCATGATGGCGATGATGGACATCGGACCAAGGCCCGGCAACATCCCGATCAGTGTGCCGATCAGGCAGCCCGCGACCACCATCATCAGGTTGAAGGGCGTGACCGCAGTGGCCAGTCCGATCATGATACCTTCAAGCATAGCGCGCGCCCCCTAGAAGAACGACGGCAGCGGACGAAGGAAGATGCCAAGCACCTCCTGCACCAGATACCAGATGGACCCAGTGGCGATCGCCGCGACGGGAATGAGTATATAGAGCTTACGCTCACCCAGAATGACGCCCCCCAGAACGAGGAAGGCGGTGGTAGAGCCGAGGAACCCAAGGGGCCGCAGCATCATCGCGTAAGCGACCATCAGGGCCAGAAGGCTGAGCGCCTGCCAGATGTGGTAATCGCCCAGCTTGGTGATATCCATCGCGCCCTCTTTGGCGCCGGCCTCATCGACGGGGGTCTTGGTGAACAGAACCATCAGGCCCACGATCACTCCAGCGATGGCCAGCATCTTGGGGAAGGTCGAGGGCCAGACGGGGTTGCGCTGCAAAATCGGCGGCAACAGCTGATCCATAGTGAAGAATGCGGCGTAGCCGTAGGCGCAACAGAGCCCCACGAATGCCAGCGCTATCCAGCGATCGAGCGCCATAGTGTCCCCTTCCCTTTTAAGTACGCGACCGCGCTTCGCGCTACTTGAGTGCGAACGTGATCTTTTTGACTTGGTGGGCTGGCCCCGCGTTAAGTGGGGGCCAGCCGGTTGGTATTTGATCGAGCTTACAGCCTCTCGGCAGCCCGTCGCGCCATCAACTGCGCGAGAACCCAGCTGACGACTTTCCAGCGAATTTGAGCGCCTGACGGCCCTCAGAACCGCTTACAGGAAGCCCAACTCACGCATCAAATCGCCGATCTGCTGTTCCTGACCATTCAGGAATTCCTCAAACTCGGCGCCAGGCAGGTAGATGTTCACCAGACCCATCCGCGACCGGACGGCTTCCCACTCGGGCGTGTCGTACATCGCGGCCAGAGCGGCCTGATAGGTGCCGACCAGCTCGTCCGACATGCCGGGAGCCGCGAAGAACCCGCGCCAGTTGACGAAATCAGCGGTGATGCCCTGCTCGGCGAAGGTCGGTGCCGCGTCATAGGCCGGAACACGTTCCTGAGCAGTAACGCCGAGGATGCGGATTTCGCCCTGCTCGGCCAGCGCGATGGCTTCCGAGAAGCCAGTCGACAGTGCGTCGATCTCGCCCGACAGAAGGCCCGCCATGGCTTCGCCACCGGCGTCATAGCCGATGTAGTTGAACGCAGTCGGATCTTCACCCGCGCCCTGCATCACGATGGCTGCAACCAAGTGGTCCATGCCGCCCGGAACCGAACCGCCGCCAATTGCGAAATCAAGCGGAGCTTCGCGATATATCGCAAGCGCCTGTTCCATGTTTTCGATCGGGCTGTCGGCCATCACGACAATCGCCGCATAGTCACCAACGGTGCCTGCCACAAGCGTCAGGTCGCGGAAGCTTTGCGCGATCTCGCCGGTCAGTGCGCGAATCACGATGGGGGTCGAGTTGACCATCAACACGCCATCGTTGGACGCTGCGTTTTCGATCAGCGACGCGATTGCCACGCCGCCGCCGCCGCCCGACATGTTCTCATACGTGGCGGAGCCTACGATGCCCGAGTTGGTCAGGGCCTCGCCGGTGCCGCGCGCGGTGCCGTCCCAGCCGCCACCGGCGCCGCCGGGGATCAAGAAGTGAATGCTCTCGAGCATCTGATGGCCATCGGCCTGTGCTGTACCAGTGAATGCTACCATTGCGGCAGCCGCAGTCATTACGACGCGACGGGTCATTTTCATGTAGTTTCCTCCCATTTGACAGGGCGTCCTTTGACACCCATGTTGCTATAGTTGCATGTAAAGCTGACAGAAGCCTGACACGGATAACGGGAAATAGGGCGCACATGAGGTTCCTTCTGGTCGAAGACAATGCTGAACTGGCCGAAGCGGTGGTGCAGCGCTTGGGGTTAGATGGCCATGCTGTCGATCACGCGGCGACGCTGGCAGGGGCCGAGGATTGTCTGGCAGTGGCGGAATACGATCTCATTTTGCTGGATGTGATGTTGCCTGACGGCGATGGGCGCGATTTTCTGGCGCGCTCGCGCGATAAGATCACGACGCCGGTGATTGTGCTGACGGCGCGCAGCCAGATCAGTGACCGAGTAGGCGCGTTGGATCAGGGTGCGGACGATTACATCACTAAGCCGTTTGATTTCAGCGAGTTGGAGGCAAGGTGCCGCGCCGTTTTGCGCCGCCGTGGCGGCGCGGCGAAGAACGAGATCACCTTGGGTGATGCCGTGTTCGATCCTACCGCGGGCACATTGCGGCGCGGCGATGAGGTTCTGGACCTGCGCAACCGAGAATTGCGCTTGCTGGAGATCTTCACCCGCAATCCTGGCCAGATCCTGTCGAAATCGCATTTGCTGGACCGGCTGTTCAGCGCCGATGCAGATGTGACCGAGAACGCGATCGAGGTCTATGTGGGCCGCCTGAGGCGCAAGTTGGACGGGGCTGGCGTGCGGATCGAAACGGTGCGTGGTGTAGGCTACAGGATGACTGAGTAAGCGTGCGCACGTCATGGTCTATCGGGCGAAGGCTGACGCTGATTCTGGCGACGATCGTGGCTGTTTTGGCACTGATCAGCTGGGCCATGGTCACCAGTTTCGCGCGCGAGGCTGCGGGCCGGACGCAGGATAATATCCTTGCGGCTTCAGCCACCTCCATTGCCGAAACGCTGCGGTCCGAGGGCGGGGAAATCCGGTTGGATCTTCCCTATGCCGCGTTTTCCATGCTGGGTGCAATCAGCGACGATCGGGTGTTTTACCGCGTTACTGCGGGCGCCGAGGTCTTGACCGGCTATGCCGATCTGGACGGTCCTGATGTGACCCCCGGCGAAGTTGGCTTTGCCACCCTGCCCTACCGCAACACCTCTGTGCGCGCGGTCAGTGTGATGCGCGTGGTCGTCAGCGCGGGGCAAGCGGTGCCGATCACGGTGACAGTGGCGCAGACGCGCGACGGGGTGCAGGGCATCGCGGCAGGTTTGTCGCGGCAAGCGGGGTTGTTGTCGGTGATGGTATTCGGGCTGGCGGTGGGTTTGTCGGCGTTTGCGGTGCGCGCCTCACTGCGGCCGCTCAACACCATGGCGCAGCACTTGGCCACGCGGGGGCCGTCGGATTTGCGGCCCCTGCGCCGCCGGGGGCCACCCGAATTGATGCCGCTGGTGGAGGCGTTGAACCGGTTAATGGAGCGGTTGGGTGGCTCGATCAGACGATCGGAGGATTTCATCACCGAAGCCGCGCACCGGGTGCGAACACCCTTGGCCGTCGTGCGCACCCAGGCGGAGATTGCGTTGCATTCGGTGGAGGCAGAAGGGTCCAAGCAGACGTTGCGCAGGGTGATCCGGGCGGTGGATGACGCCTCGCGTTCGGCCGGTCAGTTGCTGGATCACGCGATGGTGGCGTTCCGGGCCGATGATCTGGAACGCGCGTGGGTAGATTTGCCGATGCTTGCCGGCGGCGTGGCCGAGGCGCTGCGACCCACGGCCGAGATGAAGGACATCGATATCGCGCTGGACCTGTCCCCAGCGGCGGCGATGGGGGACGCGATCTTGCTGCAAAACGCACTGCGCAATGTGTTGGACAATGCGATCAAATATTCGCCCGCTGAAACCGTGGTGCGGGTGTCTGTTACGAACGTTGGCGGCAAGGCAAGGATTGCAGTCAGCGACGAGGGGCCGGGGTTTGGCGAGGGCTCGGCCATGCATCTCACGGAGCGGTTTCGCAGGGGCAAGGCGGTGCAGGGCATTGTCGGATCGGGTCTTGGGCTGACCATCGCGAAGGAGGCGGTGGGCGCCCATGGCGGGCGGCTAGAATTGGGTGCAGCCGAGGAGGGGGGAGGCGCGTGCGTGGTTTTGATATTACCGGCGGTTTGAGGCTGCGTGGACGGACGATAAAGCTCGCAGTTCGCACGCTCTGCGTGCGGGTTTTCGCTGTGCGCACGCTCTGCGTGCGAGGCCTCGCCGTTTGCACACTCTGCGTTTTGGGCCTCGCTGCCCCGGCGGCTGCACAGGGCTATGATATTGAGGAGCAGCGGGTATATCCGGGCAGCGGCGAGGCCGTGCTGCGGGTGATTTCGACCGCTGATCTGGACGTCTTCGAGCCGTTCTTGCTGCGCTTCCAAGAGGCGCACCCCGAAGTGGGGATCGATTACATTACGGCCTCATCGGCTGAGTTGAACCGTGCGATCCGGGGCGGCGCAGTGTTCGATCTGGCGTTGTCCTCGGCGATGGATTTGCAATTCACCCTGACCAATGACGGGTTCGCACAAAGCTACCGAAGTGCTGTAACCGACAGTTTGCCGGACTGGGCGCGCTGGCGCGATCAACTGTTCGCCTTCACCGCGGAACCTGCGGTGATTGTGGTGAACCGCAGCGCATTTGATGGCCTGCCCCCGCCCCGCACACGGGCCGAACTGGTGACGCTGCTGCGCGACAACCCAGAGCGGTTTGCGGGTCGGTTGGGGACGTATGACCTGCGCGAAAGTGGCCTCGGGTATCTGTTCGCGACGCAAGAGGCGCGGTCGTCGGATGCGTATTGGCGGCTGACGGAAGTGATGGGGCGACTCGACGCGCGGCTCTATTGCTGCTCTGCGCAGATGATCGACGATGTGGCCTCTGGCGAACTGGCGTTGGCGTATAATGTGTTGGGATCTTATGCCGAACAGCGGTTGGGGCGCGAAGACGGGTTGGCAATTTGGGTGTTGGAGGATTTCGCCAACGTGATGCTGCGCACGGTGTTGATCCCCGCCACAGCGGTGGAGGTGGGCGCGGCAGGGTTGATGTTGGACGCGCTGCTGCGCGAGGGGCTTGGTGAGGGGGCGGAGCCGGTGTTGCCACCGCTTCAAACCCGCGGAGAGGCCGATGCCTCACCGTTTGGGCCGATCCGGTTGGGACCTGCATTGATGGTGTATCTGGATCGACTGAACCGCGAGAGTTTCTTGGCGGCTTGGGATGCGGCGATGGAACAGTAGCCGTGTCTTTTCGGAAAATGCGCCGCGGCGACGCAGCAGATGCCGCCGTGGCTTGGGTGACGCGGATGAACAGCCCACGCGACGGAGGCCAGAAGCGCCACGTTGCCGCCTACGGCCCTGGTGTCGATGCAGGTGTGCCTCTCGACAATCAAACGAGGGGTCGGACCGGTCTCGGTGATCGGCGGCAGGATCGGGCCGGGGCGGGAGGCAAGCGCCTGCGAGTAGGCGCGTGCGTTGGTCGGGTTGCCCCAATAGATCACTGCGTCGAAGGGCGGCAGATCAGCCAGCGATTCGGGCGCGCCTTCAATGCCTTCGCCCTGCGCTGCGCGAGTGTAGCGCGGGACGTAAGCAGGCCCACCAGTCTTTGGCCCGGTGCCCGACAGGCCATTCCCGCCAAAGGGTTGAGAGCCGACGATGGCCCCGATCTGGTTGCGATTGACGTAGAAGTTGCCGGCCTTGATCCGGCCCGTCACATCGGCGATGCGATCATCGATACGGCTGTGGATACCAAAGGTCAGGCCGTAGCCGGTGGCGTTGACCGGGCCGACCTCGGTGTCTTGCGGCCATGCATTGCACAGCGACAGCTCGGCTATCGTATGATCACGGGCATGCTGAATAACAGCGGCTGGCACGTGAATCATAAGCGCCCCTCTCGTGGTTTGCGGGCAAACCACGAGAGGCAGTGGTAGAGCGGATTTGGCGATGGGAGGGGCTGAAAGCCCCATAAAAACAGCCAACGGAGGGTCGGTTATGGCTAAACGACAGGTCCTGCGTACTATTGCGGGCGGAGCGACCAAATCACGTTTGGTCCTACGACTTTGTCCGGGATCGCACCCGTGACAGGCGTGTCTTTCGTACGCTGAATATCATTGATATGCTGCCCGGCAGTGCATGGGAAAACGGCTAGTGTGAGAGTTTCAATTCCCGCTTCCGCTACGAGCTGCTTAACGGCGAGGTATTCTATGCGTTACGCGAAGCTCAGATCCTGATCGAGCGTTGGAGGCATCACGACAACACAGTCAGACCGCATGGCGCCCTGCGCTACCGTCCGCTCGCGCCCGAAAGCATGATGCCGATAGACCAGAGGCCAACGATGCATTAAGGTTCAAACTGGACCACCCGATGGAAGCACTCAAGCCGCGACAAGCGTCGCTTTGGTAAAATTAAACATCATATTCCTCCCTTTGCAGGTACTTTGCCCTGCCAGACCTCGACTATAATTAGAAAATCTCGTATGTTAGCCACGAATTGGGCTTGTGGCGCATCTTATTGAAATTCGGCGAATTTCTGTGCCGACGCCCAAATTACAATACATGGTTTTTGCTATTAGCAGGTCCGATCCGGACGCATTCCGGCAATCGCATTCCCAAAATTGCCAGTGTTCAGTGCCGGCGAGGCACCAAATCATGGCTGCGGATAGACGGGCAAAGTGACTACTTTACGGCGCCCGAAGCCATCCCTTTGATAATGAACCGTTCCAGAACAATCCCGATGACCACCAGCGGGAAAATAGCAGCTGTCGACAAGGCTGCCATCGACCACCAATTAATGCCCTGACTACCGGTTTGACTGGCAACCATGACCGGCAAGGTCACGGCATTGGTAGAGGTCAGCAAAGCGGCAAAGAAGTATTCATTCCACGTCAAAACCAGGCATAGGATGAACGCCGCCACCATACCCGGCAAGGCGATTGGCAAGACGATGGTAAAGAACGCCCCCCAGATCGACAGACCGTCGACCAGTGCCGCCTCCTCTAATTCCACCGGGATAGAGCTGAATTGATCGCGCATGATCCAGATAACGATCGGCAGCACCGTTAATGTATAAAGCAAGATCAGACCGATGTGTGTGTCCAGCATCGCCAGTTCGCGGTAAAGCACCAGAAATGGCAGCGCCAAAACCACCGGCGGCAAGATCAGTTGGCTTAAAAAGAAGAACGAGATATCGGGGTTGCGCATGAACCCAAAGCGATAGCGAAACCGGCTAAGCCCATAAGCGGCCATGCTGCCGAGGACCACCGCCAAGGTGGAGGAGCCAAGCGCCGCAATGCCCGAATTTATGAACCGCTTGATGAATTCTTCTCGTACGGTTGATGTTGCGCTGATCGTTTCGGGCGACAGGCCCAAGGATCGCCAGCCACGCCATTGCGGCTGAAAATCCACCCACGGGATCATGTTGCCCTGCATCACGTCAGGCGCCAGTTTGAATGAGGTCGTGACCGTCCAGTAGATCGGGAACAAACAAATGATCGTCCAGAATATCAGGATACCGTAGATGACGACACGTTTGGTCAGCCATTTAGCCTTGTGAACAAGGTCACTGTCATGATCGTGAAAAATTTGCTCGGTCATCTCAATACCTCGGGTTCATCCATCGATCGACGAGCTTCATGAATATCGTGATCGCGACGACAATCAGCACCAGATAAACCATCGCCAAAAGTGTACCGTAACCAACGTTTGAGCGGTCGCGATATTCGCGAAAGATAAAGCTGGTCACGCTGTCAGTTGCCCCGCCGGGGCCACCGGATGTGACGTTGATGATGATATCGGCCAGCTTAAGTTTGAAGATAATGCGGATCAGGATTGCGGTGATCGAGATCGGCAGCATCAGCGGAAATGTGACCTCCCAAAAACCACGCCAGCCGGTTGCACCATCAACCTTGGAGGCTTCTTGGACCTCTTTTGGGATGCCCTGCAATCCGGCGAGGATCATGATCATCATGAACGGAATAAAGGTCCACGCATCCATCATCATGATCATGGTGCGCGCAATCTCTGGATTGCCGAAGAACGACGGACGGTCCCAGCCCAATTCACGGGCCAGACGCGCCAATGGGCCAAAGCGCGCCTCCATCATCGACTTGCCGATCATCCAGCTGACCGCGACGGGGCTCAGCATCAGGGGCATCAAGAATGCGACCCGAAAGAATTTGCGCGCCCGGATTTCTGATGCAAGGATCAACGCCAGTCCAAAAGCGATGGTGTATTCAACCAAGATCGCCAAGGTATAATAAGTCATATTTTTCAGGGCGTTCCAGTAAAACGGATCGCCCCACATCTGCACAAAATTATCAAACCCGTTGAATTGCCGCCCAGTGGGGGAGCTGAGGTTCCAGTCCGACAGCGCAATGCCGACGGCGAATATCAACGGAAAGATCACCATGGCGCCAACGAAAAGGGCCGCAGGCAGGATGAAAAGCGTGCGCTTACCCTGCTCCCCACGGGTCAGAACCTGACCGATGCACAGACAGACCGCCCAGAAAACAAAGGCATATAACCCGGCGCGCCAAGTTGCAAAAACAGGCTCTATCACTTCATAGGAGGCCAGGCCGATGATCAAAAACACCAGCCCCATGATTGCGGCTGATCCCCAGATCAACGCCTGCCCAAGCGCCTGACGGCGGGGCGTAATCGTGTCGGTCGTCACGACATGGAGGAGATCACCATCAATTGACATGCTAACATGTTACCTATCCCATCTCTGAGGAAAAGAGCTAATTTCCCCGAAACGAACGTATCGACCAAAAAAGGATGCCAAGAGTAGCGCCAAAGGCGCCAGCCCCGAGACGAAATTCAAAGAGCCGCGAAACGCGCCGTAAGATCGGCCATCACAGCTGAATACGGGCCAGGGCCATGACTGATCCGCGCCACACCGCAGGCCGCCAAATCCGCCACCGGCGCCATACCCGCCTTGAACATCACATTGATCGGCAGATCGACCGCTTGGCATATCTGTGCAATCAGATCCGGGTTCATCAGGCCGGGCACGAAAAAACCCGACGCGCCCGCCTCTTGGTAGGCCAGGCCTCGCTCTATCGCTGATGGCAACAGGGCGGCGTGTTGGCTGGCATCTTTTTGCTTAAGAAACAGATCCGTGCGGGCATTCACAAAGAACGCCAGATCTTCGGCCTCAGCCACTGCGGCGGCGGCGGCAATCCGGTCACATTGCGCGGCGGTCGAGTGAAGCCCTGCCTCACCCACGATCTGATCCTCAAAATTCATGCCCGTGGCACCGGCTTGGATCAGCCGCAAAACATTGGCCGCCACCGCGTCAGGCTCAACGGCATACGCCCCCTCAAAGTCGATACTGACGGGGATTTCTACGGCGGCGGTCATGCGCGCAACCAGCTGCAATAACAGATCAAGCGGGATCTTTTGACCGTCGCCATAACCTTGGGCGGCGGCCACCGACCAGCTGCCCGAAGCCACGGCCAGCGCGCCGGCATCAGCCAAGGTTTTGGCGCTGCCCGCATCCCATATATTATATAAGATTAATGGGGATCCGGGCTGATGCATGTCAGCAAATGCCAAGGCTTTGTCACGCTGTGCCATATCTATCGCTCCTCGTTTTTAAGTCGATATTCGGTTTCAAGATCGATCAATCGTCGCTTGCGCCACAACCCGCCGCCATATCCGGTCAATGATCCATCCGCCCCGATCACGCGGTGGCACGGGATCAAAATCGCAATCTGATTGGCACCGTTGGCGCGGGCCACGGCGCGCACGGCCGTAGGTCTGCCCAAACGCAGCGCAATCTGGCCATAAGTTTGCACGGTCCCGACAGGAATGTCATGCAACGCATCCCATACGGCACGGGTAAACGCGCTCGCATGCATCGCCAGCGGCGTGCGAAATGTCGGGTCGGTCCCGTTAAGATACGCCGCCAATTCCCCCGTCACCTGATCTATTGGCGCAAACCGACCAAGACCAATGCCGCCCAGTGTAGCACCCTGCAGCGATTTTAATTCCTGCGGCAAGGCCCGACGATCTGCAAATTCCAGAAGATGCAGGCGATCCTTGTCGCTGACCGCGATCATCGTGCCCAGATCCGTTGTGATACAATCGGCCCGCATCAATTCGTGTCCGGTGAACTGGCCGGGCGATTTACCCAACAGGCGCGCAAAGGCGGCGCGAAACCCACTGGCAGAGGAAAAACCGGAGTCGAGTTGGGCATCAATCAGCCGCCCGCCATCGGATAGGGTCGAAAACCCTTCTTGCAAGCGCCGTTGCCGGGCTAGATCCAAAAATGTCAGGCCAAGCTGGCGTTTGAATGCACGCCGAACGGTCGACGGGTCCAGCCCCATTTGCGCGACGTCCGTTTCAGACCAGCGCCGCGTCGGATCAGCCTCCAGTGCGGCCAAAAGCTGGGTCACGACTGGTTCACCCCCCGGCGTCGAAGAAATTGGATGGCAGCGTTTGCAGGGCCTGAAGCCCGCAGTTATGCATTCCGCAACACTCGGGTAGAACTGGCAATTCTCTGAGTTTGGATTTCGGGCCGGGCAAACCAGACGGCAAAAAATGCCGGTTGTGCGGACCACGACAAAGGCCCGCCCCTCATAGCTAGGATCGCGCGTAACAAGGGCTGTATAAAGCGTTTGGTGATCAGGTAAATCGAACATCATGCCGGTGGTATATACAAATGCGCGGGCCTAACGTCGCCAGGAATCGGGCATCACCATAAAAAAAAGGCGCGCAAAGTGATGCGCGCCTCTTCCGTACAGGGTCTGTAGATCAAAGACCCAGGGAGGCTCGGTAAACTGCGATTTGGCTTTCGCGTCCGATTTGGTCGGTGATGCCTTCCCAGGCCGCCGCAATTGCGTCTGCGGTTTCCTGTGCAGAGCCATATTGACCAGCATAGCCTTTAGCCAATTCATCCTCAGCCACCGAATAGTATTGGAAAATGCCGGGGATACGCGGTTCAATCGCCGCATTGGGGTGATTGTAGCTATCCGCGTTGGACCCAAGATAGTCCTCGACATAGTCGCGGTCATATCCTGCCTCTTCCCACTCTTCGAACTGGAAGTGTGAGTTGCGGTAAGGCTGGAAGCCCGATGGATAGGCCGAGGTCCAAAGCGACAGGTCTTTGCCACCCAGATGGGCTGCCGCAGACCAAGCCGCTTTTTTGCGAACGCTATCGCTGTCGACGCGGGCCATAACGTACACACCCCAGCCGATATAGGCCATATTCGGGGCCTCATTCGCACGGTTTTCCCAAGCGCCGGTTTGCGAGTTATAAACCTCATCTGAGCCCGGAAGCATCGAGAAGCCAACGACATCGCCCACAACAGATGTATCCGATGTCCGAGCGGACGATCCAACATCACCCCACCAGGTCAAGCTGCTGCCTGTACCTGCCAGGAACTGCTGGAACGCGGTTGTGCCAGGATCGGCGTTGATCTGGTCGGCTGGATAGGCGCCGTCAGTTCCGATCAGCTCCATCACTTCGCTGATTGCGCGCACAAACGCCGGATTGTTGACCCTTGGTGCCATAGTGTCGGGATCAAACAGCCACGCCGGATCATCTGGATGCTTGGCATAGGCCGTCGCGCGATCCTCTAGGAAGTAGAAGCCAAATCCGCCCCACCCCTTAAGTGGATCGAGAAATCCGTGCGCATCAAGACCGGTCAATGGATCGGTGCGACCAGCCAGGAATATGGAATGCGCGTTGACCTGCGCCCAAGTTGTGGGTGCTGCCCAATCGCCAGCTCCGCCACTTGCGGCCCAAGCCTCAGCAAACTCTGCATTCTCATAATAGTCTTTGCGATAGGCGAACGTGTGGCAGTCACCGTCAATGGAGACGCGATAATTCTTGCCATCCCATGTGCCCACAGGCGCCTTGAGATAGTCAACATAGTCGTCCATGTCGATCAGTTCCGCGACCCAAGCTGGCATCTCAGACGCCATCCCACGACCCAGAACGTCCCCTTCAAACGGGGCCCCCATCTCAATAAGATCGTAATCAACGGTGCCGGTTGCAATCGACTGCTGCAAGCGGGCATTGTAGTCGGCCTGAGCCAGATCAATCCAGTTGATCTTGGCACCGGTATATTCTTCCCAAGGCTTCAGAAAGCCACGGAATAGGAAATTGTGCAGGTTCTGGTTGTTCAGACCCATAAAGGTCAGCTCAACACCGGCAAACTCACCTGGCTGGACTGTATCGCGGGTCTGACCCAGTGTCAGCGCGCCAACTTGCTGCCAATCAGCATCCGTTGGTGAGCCCATCCCGACGCCGGGAATACGCAGTAATTCTGCGCGAAGGCTAGAATGCCCAGCCGACCAAGCAGGTCGAACAGATGCACCGGTAAAGACACCGGCTGATGCAGCCATCGCCCCCGTTGCCGCGGCCCCTTTTAACATTCTGCGGCGGCTCATCTGCGCGCGCATTATGTGATCATAGACACCAAGTTTCATGTATAATATCCTCCCTAATTAGGCTCGGTCCGCTTTCGCATGGTCGCGAAAATAACTTCAAAACGCCGGCCATTTAGGAATTTGGCCTTGTTTGCGCGTGTCTGTCTGTCGCTGCTCAGTCCGGCAGATCGATTTCCGTGTGGGAACTGTCTCAGTGTTCCTTTCAGCTGTCAAGCTTCTAACATGTTAGTATGTTAGGTGATGGACAGAGCCGTTTTGCTAGGCTAACCAAAGGGACAATTGGATTGATGCTGGGGACCCCATGGCCGAAGTGACAATACGTGAGTTGCGCAAGAACTATGGCGCGCTTGAAGTGCTGCACGGTTTGGATATCGACATTCAAGACGGTGAGTTTGTCGTGCTTGTCGGGCCTTCAGGGTGCGGAAAATCAACGCTTTTAAGAATGATTGCAGGTTTGGAGGAGGTGTCTTCAGGCACAATTCAAATCGGTGATCGGATGGTCAATAATCTACCCCCGTCCCAGCGCGACATCGCGATGGTATTTCAAAATTATGCTCTTTATCCCCATAAAACCGTTGCCTCAAACATGGCCTTTTCGCTGCGAATGGCGCGGATGAACAAGGCAGAAATCAAACAACGTGTTGATCGCGCCGCTGATATTTTGGGCCTGACCCCCTATCTGGACCGCTACCCGCGTGCGCTGTCAGGTGGTCAGCGGCAGCGTGTCGCCATGGGGCGCGCCATTGTGCGAGACCCCAAGGTGTTTTTGTTTGACGAACCGCTATCGAACTTGGACGCAAAACTGCGGGTCCAGATGCGGACAGAGATCCGAGAACTGCACCAGCGGCTTTCGACAACAACCGTGTATGTTACCCATGACCAGATCGAAGCCATGACAATGGCTGACAAAATTGTCGTCATGCAGGCAGGGTACATTGAGCAGATCGGCTCTCCGTTGGAGCTTTATGATGCGCCGGCGAACCGGTTTGTAGCCAGCTTTATCGGGTCACCATCAATGAACTTGTTGTCCGGTGTGGTGCACCATGATGATGGGCTTTGGGTCGATGTCGGCGGCATTCGGTTGCCAGTGCCGGCAGACCCGAACCTGACACAGGGGCGCAAAGTAACGTTTGGCGTTCGGCCAGAGCATCTGGAATTGTCCGACACCGGCCTACCCGTCACTGTGTCAGTGATTGAGCCGACCGGGTCTGAGACCCACGTGATGACAAAGTTTCACGGCCAAGAGGTCGTCGCGGTATTCCGTGATCGCCACCAGTTCAAACCCGGTCAGCAGATTCACCTGAATCCGATGGCTGGGCGATGCTATATCTTTGATGAGGACACAGGCATGCGGATTGCCTGATGCGGGACTAGTATGACGGATCAAACGCTGCTTTGTTTTGGCGACTCGAATACTCACGGCAGCTGCGCGATACGGCAGGCCGGGGATCTGGTACGATTTGACCGCAACATCCGCTGGCCCGGCGTAATGGCCGCAGATCTTGGGACAGGATTTCACGTCATTGAAGAGGGGCATCCAGGTCGCACGACTCTGCATAATGACCCGATTGAGGGGCCGCACAAAAATGGTATCGCAATGCTGCCAGCCCTGTTGGAGACGCACCGTCCACTTGATCTGGTGATCGTGATGTTGGGGACCAATGACCTGAAACAGCGCTACAGCCTACCCGCTTGCGATATCGCCGCCGGGGTGGACCGGTTGCTGCGAATGATCGTAAGTTCCAACAGCGGTTTGGTTGGTCAACCACCCAAGGCGCTGCTTGTGGCCCCGACGCCCATTCTTGAGACTGGTTTTTTGGCTGATATGTTTGCCGGCGGGGCAGCAAAATCAGCTGAGTTTAGCGAGAGATTTGCGTATGTCGCACAGGCCCACAACGTCTCATTCGTGGATGCGGGTGCGCTGATTGAAGTTGATCCAGTCGACGGAATTCATCTGGATGCAGCGGCCCATCACACATTTGGCCGCGCAATGGCCAACGCGGTTCGCGCCACCTTGGCCGCCTAAACAACGGGAGGATATGAGATGTTAAAAGGATTGGACCCAAGGCTAAACGCCGACGTGCTTTATACGCTGCGGGCGATGGGACATGGTGATTACCTGATCCTGTCAGACACGAACTTCCCCTCAGACAGCATCGCCCAGCACACCATTTATGGTAGCCTGTTGCGGATGGAAAACCTGACCTCGGCTGAGGCGGCAGAGGCGATCCTCTCAGTCTATCCACTCGACACGTTCGTGGATGATTTTGCAGGCCGGATGGAAATGGTCGGAGAACCTGCAACAATCCCACCGGTTCAGGCCGAAGTGCAGGCTAAAATCGACGCCGCCGAAGGTAATCACCGGCCAATGATCGGCATCGAACGCTTTGCCTTTTACGATCTGGCAAAAGATGCCTATGCGGTGATCCAGACCGGGGAACGCCGGTTCTATGGATGCATAATGTTGCGCAAGGGCGTGATCCCGCCAGAGGACTGAACCATGAGCCTATCAATCGTTATCTTGGGTGTTTTTGTCGCCGACACAACGTACCGCGCCGATCGCCAACCAGTGATGGGTGAGACCATCCTCGGCAACAGTTTTGCACTTGGCCCCGGTGGTAAGGGCTCCAATCAGGCGGTGGCCAGCGCCATGGCGGGCGGTAAGACACATTTCATCTCTAAATTGGGGCGCGACCCATTTGGCGACATGGCCTTGGCTACCTGGAAGAAGGCGGGCGTGATCCCCGCGATCACCCAACACGACGACAGCTACACCGGGGCTGCCTATATCTTTGTTGAAGAGGCCACGGGCAATAACGCGATCATCGTCGCACCCGGTGTTGCAGGCACAATTTCACCAGCAGACGTCGAGGCGCAGGCTGATCTAATCGCAAGCGCCGCAGTCTTCATGACCCAGTTGGAGCAGCCGATGGACGCCGCCTTGCACGCGTTGCAGATCGCACGTGCCGCCGGCGTGACAACCATCCTAAACCCCGCCCCTGCCGCAAAGCTACCCGCCGGAATGTTGGCGCTATGTGATTATGCGACCCCTAATGAAACTGAGACTGAGGCCTTGACCGGTGTGCGTGTGATCACAGTCGCGGACGCAATCAAGGCCGCGGCCGTGTTACGCGAACAAGGTGTCGGAACCGCGATCATCACACTTGGTGAGCAAGGCGTGCTGTTTGATGACGGTACGCAGCAGGTCCATATTCCGGCACGCGCCGCAGGCAAGGTGGTTGAGACGACCGGCGCCGGTGACGCGTTCAACGGCGGGTTTGCGGCTGCGTTAGCGCGTGGCATGGCCCCAGTGGAGGCGGCGCGATTTGGATGTGCGACGGCCGGGATTTCTGTCACCCGCCCTGGGACTGCACCCTCAATGCCTGCCCTATCCGAGATTGAGGCCTTCCTGGCCCAAACCTAAGACTTGAAAGGAAAGCACCATGTCGATCCGCATCACCTCTGTCACCGCCCGTGACATCCGCTTTCCGACATCGCGCGCGTTGGACGGATCCGATGCGATGAACCAAGCGCCCGATTATTCGGCAACCTATGTCACGATACAAACGGATCATGGGCCAACCGGCTTTGGCCTGACCTTCACCATCGGGCGCGGCAATGAGCTGTGCGTGGCCGCAGTTGCAGCACTGGCACCTTTGGTTGAGGGGCTGCTGCTAGAGGATGTTTTGTCTGATCTAGGGGGCTTTTGGCGCCGGATCACGGGTGATAGCCAATTGCGCTGGCTAGGGCCAGACAAGGGTGTAATCCATCTGGCCACCGCCGCCGTGGTCAACGCAATCTGGGATTTGTGCGCGAAACATCTGGGCAAGCCAGTGTGGCAGATGCTGGCCGAAATGCCCGCTGCAGATATTGTGGCATTGGTCGATTGGCGGTATCTGTCGGATGCATTGGATCCAGGTGCGGCGCGTGAGCGGCTAGAGGATCAGACCCCCGGTCGTGCGGCGCGTATTCAGATCATGCAGGCGCAAGGATTTCCGGCCTATACGACTTCGGCCGGTTGGATGGGATATTCCGACGACAAAATGCGAACGCTTGTGCGCGCAGCGCTGGCTGAGGGTTGGACCCATTTCAAGATGAAAGTCGGAGGCGATCTGGCCGATGATATGCGCCGCGCCCGCATCTTGCGAGAAGAAATCGGACCTGATCGGTATCTGATGATGGATGCCAATCAAGTCTGGGGCGTTGAGCAATCGATTGCCAACATGCGTGAACTAGCTGCCTTCGATCCGTGGTGGATCGAGGAGCCGACAAGCCCGGATGATATCTTGGGGCACGCCCGTATCGCACGTGAGATTGCCCCCATAAAGGTCGCAACCGGCGAGCATTGCCAAAACGCCGTGATGTTCAAACAGTTGCTGCAGGCAAAGGCTATTTCATTTTGCCAGATCGACAGTGCCCGAATGGCCGGACCCAATGAGATTATTGGTGTTCTGCTGATGGCCGATCATTTCGGCGTTCCGGTTTGTCCGCATGCCGGTGGCGTCGGACTGTGCGAATATGTCCAGCATCTGTCGATCTTTGATTATGTGGCGATCACAGGCTCAACCCAGAACCGGATCCTGGAATACGTCGATCATTTGCATGAGCATTTCATCGATCCGGTTTTGATGCGTGCCGGGCATTACATGCCGCCAACAGCGCCGGGTTATTCGATTGAGATGCATGAGGACGGTCTGGCAGATTTTGTGTTTCCGACAGGGTCTGTCTGGCAATAAGCGCGGGACGGAGGCCACAAAAGAGGCCCCCGCAATTATTTTTTCTCCGGGCTTAGCCGTGATCGTTCCAAGCAACGGTTGTCTGGCACTGCTCACCCAAACCTTCGATCCCAAGTCGCATTGTCTGACCAGGGCGCAGGTATATTTGGGGTTTTTGTCCCATACCCACACCGGGGGGTGTCCCGGTTGAGATGATGTCGCCGGGCTGTAAGCTCATGAATTGCGACAGGTAATGAACCAGATGGGCCACGCCGTAGACCATCGTCTTGGTGGAGCCGTCTTGATACCGATGTCCGTCGACCTCTAGCCACATCGGCAAATCTTGTGGATCGGCAATCTCATCCTTCGTGACCAGCCAAGGGCCGATTGGGCCAAAGGTGTCAGCACTTTTGCCTTTGACCCATTGGCCTGCGCGCTCAAATTGAAAGGCACGCTCACTTAGATCATTCACAACGCAATAGCCCGCCACATGGTCCATGGCGTCCGCCTCATCGACGTAACGTGCCTCTTTGCCGATAACCACGCCCAGCTCAACCTCCCAATCGGATTTCTCAGATCCGCGTGGAATGATCACTGCATCCTCAGGTCCGCAAATCGCACTGGTCGCTTTTAGGAAAACCACAGGTTCTGGTGGCACTTCCATGCCGCCCTCGGCGGCGTGATCCGCATAGTTCAGACCGATACAGATGAATTTTCCAACATTGCCAACGCAGGGGCCGATACGCGGGTATCCTTGCACCAATGGCAATTCCGTCAGATCAAGCGAGGCTAGGAATTCAAGCCCCTCAGGGTGTAACATTTTGCCAGCGATGTCAGGAATACGGCCCGACAGGTCCCGCATATTGCCATCATCGTCCAGGATTGCCGGATTTTCTGCCCCTACTGGGCCATAGCGCAAAAGTCTCATCTTAGTCCCTTATGTGTTGGTCCAGCCGCCATCTATGGTGATGGCCTGCCCCGTGACAAATCCAGACTCGTCGCTGGCGAGGTAAACTGCAAGTGCCGCAATTTCTTCGGGCGTGCCAATACGCCCCATTGGCTGGCGTGCGACAAAAGCCGTGCGAGCGGTTTCATAGTCGCCCATCGCCTTCATTCGGTTTTGCAACGACGGGCTTTCCACCGTTGCCGGGCAGATCGCATTGCAGCGGATGCCTTGCGTGATGAAATCAGCAGCAATCGATTTGGTCATGCCGATCACGGCCGCCTTGGTCGCGCCGTAGACGAACCTGTTAGGCGCCGCAATCGTTGAGGAAACCGCTGAGGACATGTTCACAATTGACCCGCCGCCAGCCGCCAACATCAATGGCAAAAAGGCCCGCGTCACACGGTACATGGCGCGCATGTTCAGGTTCATGCTGAAATCAAACGCGTCCTCATCACACTCAAGGATAGAACCATGATGCACAAACCCTGCGCAATTAAACAAGATATCGACCGCACCAACCTGTGCGGCCATCTCTGAAACCGCCGCACCATCAGTGACGTCCAGCGCATATGTCGCAATGCCCTCTGCGGCCAACGGGGCCAGTGCAGCGCCGTTGATATCGGTTGCTGTGACTTGCGCACCCTGTGCCGCGAATAACCGCGCAGTTGCCTGCCCAATCCCGGCGCCTGCTGCCGTAATGAACGCTGTTTTTCCCTGCAATCTCATCATTTTGTCCCTACATCACCGCGCCGATTTGCCAAGGCACAAACTCTGCCCCACCAAAACCCAACAACTCACTTTTGGTTTTTTCGCCGGATGCCACGGCGATGAACATCTCAAAGATCTCAGCGCCCTTGGCCTCTAGCCCTATATTATCTGAAATGATGTCACCGCAATTGATGTCCATATCCTCGGTCATCCGTTGATACATCTCGGTGTTGGTGGCCAGTTTGATCCCTGGCGCAGGCTTGAACCCCGAGACAGAACCTCGCCCGGTCGTGAACGCGATCAACGTTGCGCCGGAGGCGATTTGGCCCGTTACCGAGCACGGATCATAGCCAGGGCTGTCCATAAATACGAAGCCCTTCGTATCCACGGGTTCGGCAAATTTATAGACACCTGACAGGGGGGCAGTACCACCTTTGGCGACTGCCCCTAGTGATTTCTCAAGGATCGTCGTCAGCCCGCCGCGTTTATTGCCCGGTGAGGGATTGTTGTCCATCTCGCCGTGATTGCGCGCGGTGTAATCTTCCCACCAGCGGATCCGCTCTATCAATTTATGACCCACCTCTGTGGAAACGGCGCGGCGGGTCAGCAAATGCTCAGCGCCGTAAATCTCAGACGTTTCAGCCAGAATGGTTGTGCCGCCATGGGCGACCAGAATATCCGAGGCGACCCCAAGTGCAGGATTAGCCGTAATGCCCGAATAGCCATCCGATCCACCGCATTGCAGACCCACGCTAAGATGCGAAATCGGTGCGGGTGCACGAGTGACCAGATTTGCCTTTGCAGCCATCTCAAGCAGCAGTTCCACGCCTTTTTCTACGGTCCGTCGGGTGCCCCCAGTTTGTTGGATCGTCATATAGCGAAAATTGCCGTCTTCGCGCATGCGCCCTGCGCCAATCAGGTCTGGGATCTGCATCACCTCACATCCAAGGCCGACCAATAAGATACCGCCGAAATTAGGGTGCTGAGCGTATCCCGCAAGGGTTCGAAACAGGGTGTCATACCCTTCGTCATTACCAGACATGCCGCAGCCTGTGCCATGCACGATTGGCACGATCCCATCGATATTCTCAAACCCATCCAGCCAGCCATCACGTTCAACCTGCTCAGCCATGAACCGAGCCACGCTGCCCGCACAATTGACTGAGGTCAAAACCCCCAGATAGTTGCGCGTACCTACCTTGCCATCGGCGCGGTGGTAGCCTTGGAAAGTTCGCGCCGATACGGGCCGCGACAGCGGCTCATTGGCGGATGCAAAGGCGTAGTCTTGGGTATGCGCCCCCATTCCCAGATTGTGGGTGTGCACATGCTGACCTGGCGCAATCGCTTGGCTGGCAAATCCGATGATCTGGCCATAGCGGCGCACCGGGGACCCTTGTGCTATGTGGTCCACAGCAATCTTATGGCCCCGCGGGACCGTAGCGGTCGCTGTCAGATCAAAACCGGCCAGTCGCGTACCCGCGGCAAGATCACACAGCGCGATAACCACATTATCAGAGGTGTGCAGCTGAAGGATGCTGTTGTTTCCCACAGGCTTCAAAGGTACGTTCCCAACATAAATAAGTGGCCTGCATCGCTTGACAGCAAGTCCCATGCAGCTAACATGTTAGCATGTTACAAAGGAAGTCCGTGCAGGTGCAAGAGGCGAAACGCACGCAGCCCCAACTCAAACCGCTAGACGTGTTTGACGGCTCATTGGCGAACCGGGTTTATTTGTCGTTGAAAGACGCGATTATGACCTTGGCGATCGGCCCCGGAGAGATTTTGCGCAAACGTGATATTTGCGTTGATCTGGGGGTCTCACGATCCCCAGTATCTGAGGCGATTGCGCGATTGGCGACCGAAAGTTTGGTTAATGTGGTCCCGCAGGCGGGCACTTATGTCGCGCGGTTTTCTATGGCTGAGATCCGCGAAGGCGCATTTCTGCGAGAAGCCCTTGAACTGGCGGCGATTGAGGAACTGGCGAGCCAGATCACCGATGAACAGTTGACCCTGCTCAAACGCAATTTGCGGGTCCAGCAGGCACTGGTCGATGATCAAGACTTTGCCGGATTTTATCAGTTGGATGCAGAAATGCATGATCTTTTACTTGGATTTACTGGTCACCGAAGGCTGGCCAACCTTGCACAAACAGCTTGGGTACAGGTCAATCGGGCCCGCCAGTTGATCCTGCCAGAACCCGGCCGTGTGGAGGCAACTATCGAAGAACACCAGAAGATTCTGACCGCATTGGAGGCCCGCGATCCACTGGCCGCACGCGATGCCACACGCGCCCATTTGCGCCAACTGATCACCGTTCTGGAACCGCTAGAGCGTGAGCGGCCCGAGTTGTTTGATGCCATCTGAGCGGGGTAACCGCCCCAAATACGCCGCGCGTCTGAACGCGTTCAAGATCGGCCTGCCCGGAAAGCCGACCGCCGAAGACATGATCAAACGCGCGGCCCTTGCGGGTGGCATTGATGCGGCAGATCTGAATTACCCCGATCATTTTGAGCATCACAGCCCAGCCGAGATGGGGCGCATTTTGGCCGATAACGGCATGGCGCTGAACGGATTGGCAATGCGCTACTACACCGATCCGGGTTTCAAATTGGGCGCATTCACGCATCCTGATCGGGCCGTGCGCCGCGCCGGGATTGACATCACCAAAGCGGGCCTTGATGCGCTGGCAGAGATGGGTGGTCGCTTGATGACCCTATGGATGGGCCAAGACGGCGTCGATTATTCTTTTCAGGGCGATTACGGACAAATGTGGGACGACACGATCGCAGCCCTGCAAGAAGTCGCAGACCATAATCCGGCGCTGGACATCGCGATCGAATACAAACCCAATGAGCCGCGCGCCTATGCCTTGATGCCAGATGTCGGCACGACCTTGCTGGCAGTGAAAGAAGCGAACCGCGCCAATATCGGTGTCACGCTGGATTTTGCCCATGTGCTTTATGCCGATGAGATGCCAGCCCATACCGCACATCTGATCGCACGCCATTCTCGGCTGATGGGGGTGCACCTGAACGACGGATACGGCAGGCGCGATGACGGTTTAATGGTGGGCACTGTCCACCCGATCCAAACCATAGAGCTGTTGGTCGAGTTACAGCGTCAGGGCTATGACGGCGTGATCTACTTTGACACGTTCCCCGATCAGGGCGGTTTGGACCCGGTTGAGGAAGCGCGCACCAACATAGCACTGGTTGAGCGGTTGCGCGACGTGGCCGCAAGTTTGGTTCACGACGCCGATTTAGCCACGGCGATTTCGCGCCAAGACGCAACAGCCTCGATGCGGATCGTGGCTAATGCGCTATATGGGCGCTGACCCATGGGCCGGGTCTTCGTTGTCGGATCCCTGCATCTGGACGTTGTTCTAAACGCCCCACATCTTCCGCGCCTAGACGAAACGCTAA
This sequence comes from Paracoccaceae bacterium, assembly GCA_047623825.1. Lineage (GTDB taxonomy): Bacteria > Pseudomonadota > Alphaproteobacteria > Rhodobacterales > Rhodobacteraceae > JBLHOS01. The sequence continues at coordinate 24,951 of JBLHOS010000009.1, forward strand.
TAGGATCATGCGTGCGCTATGTCTTTGGTGGTAAGGGCGGCAATCAGGCTATCGCGGCGGCACGGATGGGGGCAATAACAGCGATGGCCGGACGCATTGGTCAGGATGCGTTTGGGGCAACCTTGCTGGCAACACTGGAACACGCGCTGGTTGATCCCTCACAGATCCAGCATGGACAAGGCGCCTCAGGAATGTCGGCCGCCATTGTTGACGCAAACGGGGATTACGGCGCTGTCGTGGTCTCTGCCGCCAATCTGGAAATTGAGGCAGACAAAATTTCGGTGCCCCACGGTACTGATATCCTGTGCCTACAAAATGAAATCCCCGAGGCAGCCAATCTGGCCGTGGCACAACACGCAAACGGTGCACGGGTCATCCTAAATGGCGCCCCTGCCCGCGCATTGCCGGACCCATTGGTCGCCTTGATTGACATCTTAATCGTGAACCGGATTGAGGCCGAAGACCTGACTGGCCTGAACTTACCCGAGAATATGGCGCGCGCGCTGGCGGCTCGTGGCGTCCAAACCGTTATCGTCACCTTGGGCGCAGATGGGTTGGTGCTGTGCGACGGGGCGCAGATATTGACTATGTCGGCGATCCCGACGCGTGTCGTCTCAACACATGGGGCGGGTGACATGTTTGTGGGCGCGCTGGCCGCGGAATTAGCCGAAGGGGCAGATTTGCACACCGCATTGATCTTTGCACAACAGGCCGCAAGCCTGCATGTCGGCACAGCTATAGACATGCGCGCCAGGCTGAACCGGCGTATGGTTCAGGATGCATTGACCGGTTAGATCGCGCCGGGGATCTTGTAGAACTTGGCCGCGGTATCGCCAAAAATTAGATCCTTGTCCTGTGAGCTTAGCCCGTTCGTCAAAGCCTCCGCAGTTGCACGCCATTGACCGTAACTGGCTTGCAACTGGCACACTGGCCAGTCTGAGCCCCACATCAGACGCTTTGCCCCAAAGACCGCGAACAGATGGTCCGAATAGGGGCGCAAATCATCGGTCGTCCAATTGTCATTCGCCTCGGTCACAAGGCCAGACAGCTTGCAATAGGCCGATGTATCTTGCGCCAAACGGTGCATTCCATCAGCCCATTCCTGAAAATCTTCCGGGTTTTGGTCGCGGATCTGTGGCTTCATGCAATGATCGATCACAACCCGCATGGCCGGATAGCGCGTCAGGATCTTATGAAAGTTCATAAGGTGCCTCGGAAAACCAAGTGCATCAAAGCTGAGACCCAGATCACAGACCGCCTGAAACCCCCACTGCACGTCGTCGCGCAACATCCAGTCAACCGCGGGGATGTCCTGGATCATCGGGCGCACACCGAAGAATTTTGGATGTTTGGCCCATCTTTCCAAATGGCTGCGGTCCTGTGGCCGTTCAAAATCAATCCAGCCGACAACGCCTGCGACGCTGTCGGTCGCATCAGCGATCCCCAGCATATATTCGGTTTCCTGAACGGTGGCTGCGGCCTGAACCAATACAGTTTTCGCGATACCATGCGCGGCCAATTCAGGTTGTAAATCAACCGGATGATAGGGCCGCGCCAGGATTGCGCTGTCCATCGACATCCAGTCATAATCCCCCCGTCGGGGATCCCAATAATGCTGATGGGCGTCGATTTGCATTGCCTAACTTTCGGTTGGGGCGTCGGTGCGCATCAAACCCGCTGATTTCAGGTCTGACCACAACGCAGCCGGGATCTCGGCGTGGGCCGCCGCGACATTGCCGGTCATCTCAGACACGCCTTGCCCACCGGGAATGACGGACAAAACGGCCGGGTGGCGCAGCGGAAACTGGAACGCGGCGTCTATCATACGAACGCCATGATCGTGGCAGATTGCCTCGATCTTGCCGACCCTCTGCAGGATTTCAACCGAGGCCGGATCGTAGTTGTAGAATGCGCCCTCAACCGGACCTGTCGCCAAAATGCCAGAATTATATGCGCCACCGATCACCACACCGACACCCCGCTCTGTGCACAGCGGCAGGAATGAGCGTAGCGCCTCTTGCTCCAGCAACGTGTAGCGCCCGGCCAACAAGAAAATGTCGAAATCGCCCTGCTCAACCATCCTCTGGCAGGTTTCCCATTCGTTCAAACCAGCACCAATCGCCTTGATCACGCCCTGATCGCGCAATTCACACAGGGCGCGGTAGCCACCGCTCATCAGCTCATCAAATTTGGCATCAACAGCGGCCTGACTACCGTGGTTAAAAACATCCATGTCGTGCACGAATAACAGATCGATGCGGTAGGTCCCAAGGCGTTCCAATGAGAACTCAACAGACCGCATAACACCGTCATAGGTATAGTCGTAAACCTCATTGCGGGCCGGAACCTCAAACCATTTTCCATGCCCATCGCGCAGGTCCGGCGTTGTGGGTTTCAACAATCGCCCAACTTTGCTGGACAGCACATATTCGTCGCGCGGTTTACCCCGCAAGAACCGGTTCAGCCGCGTCTCAGACAGGCCCAATCCATAAAGCGGCGCAGTATCGTAGTAGCGCACGCCGGCGTCCCACGCTAATTGCAGGATCGCGTCGGCCTCTGCATCCGTGATTGCCCGATAAAGGTTGCCCAAAGGGGCTGTGCCGAATCCCAGTTCGGTAAATTCAAGGCCACCATTTCCCAGCCGATCCCAATGCCGTGTCTTTAGGGTCATGATCATCCTATCCTTAATGGCTTTCTAGCATGTTAGTATAAATAGCTGTAGCGTGCATCCCAAAGATACGTAATCTCAACAGATCTTTTTGGGGGAAGTAATGCGAAACTATAGACGCATATTTGGAGACACCAAGCCGGTGATCGCAATGGTTCATCTGGGCGCGTTGCCCGGTGCGCCGCTATATGATCCCACCAGTGGGCTGGACGCGATTGTAACCGGGGCGCGGGACGATCTGCGCGCCTTGCAAGCTGCAGGTGTTGATGCGGTGATGTTTGGCAACGAAAATGACCGCCCTTATGAGTTTCAGGTCGACGCAGCCTCAACCGCGACCATGGCCTATGTCATCGGGCAGTTGCGAGGCGAGATCACTGTGCCATTTGGCGTAAACGTCCTTTGGGACCCGATGAGCACGATGGCCCTTGCAGCCGCGACCGGTGCGCAATTTGTGCGAGAGATCTTTACAGGCACCTACGCGTCGGACATGGGCATCTGGTCACCAAACGCTGGTGCGGCGTTGCGGTACCGGACCCGGCTCGGGCGTAACGATCTGGCCTTACTTTACAATGTATCAGCAGAATTTGCCGACAGCATGGACAGGCGCCCCCTGCCCGACCGCGCCCGATCTGCAGTATTCTCCAGCTTGCCAGATGCCGTGCTGGTGTCAGGCCAGATTACTGGTGAGGCGGCTGAGCTATCTGACCTCGAAGGGGTCAAGGCCGTGTTGCCTGATGTGCCCGTGCTGGCCAATACTGGCGTCAAACACGAAACTGTGGCCGATGTTCTGCGGGTGGCCGATGGCTGCATCGTCGGATCATCGCTAAAGGTCGATGGTGATACGTGGAAACCGGTCGACCCGGACCGCGCCGCCGATTTCATGGAGCGGGTCCGCAATGCGCGCTAAATTGCAAGAGGCGACGCTGGCCCTAATGCAGATCGCAGGGCTAAGCGGATATGAGGGGAGGGTTCGCGCCGAAATCCGCGGCCGGTTGGCGGTTTTGGGGAGCGAAAGTTGCACCGACAAGCTGGGCAATCTGATCACTACGTTTGAGGGTGCGCCCGGCGCGCCAAGTGTCATGGTCTTTGCCCATATGGATCAGCTCGGCTTTATCGTGCGCAAAATCGAAGACAACGGTTTAATCCGGGTGGAGCGGATGGGCGGCGTGCCGGAACGGGCGCTTGCGTCACAATCAGTACTGTTGATGGTTCAAGGTGGCGCCGATGTGCCGGGGTTCATCACAAACAAAAGCCACCACGCAACCACACCAGATCAGAAATACACGGTTCTGCGCGCACCAGAGATTTGCATCGACACTGGTCATGGATCTATGGCCGCTGTGCATGCGGCGGGCGTGCAGATCGGCACACCCGTGGTTTACGCGCCGATGGCCGATGCGTTGGCAGATGGCAAGATCGTTGGCACCAGCGTTGATGATCGCGCGGGGTGTGCGGTGTTGCTGGCAGTGGCAGAAGCATTGAAAGCCCGAACCGGTGGCCCAACCGTGCATCTGGTCTTTTCGGTGCAAGAAGAATTCAACCTTCGCGGCGCGGTTGTGGCGGCGCAATCTTTACAGCCAGATATCGCGATCCAGCTGGATTTGATGCTGGCCACAGACACACCTGATATGGCTGATCGCGGTGACATGATCTTGGGCGGTGGCCCGGGCATGAGCCTTTATTCCTTTCATGGGCGGGGCACCCTGAATGGTGTGATCCCACACCCTGCGCTGACCAGATTGATCGAACAGGTCGCGCGTGACCAACAAATCCCCCTGCAACGCAGCGCGCAGGTCGGCATTCTGACCGATCTGTCGTATGTCCAGCTGGTCGGGGATGGAGTCGCCAGCCTAGAGCTGGGTTTTCCAATGCGCTATTCCCATTCCAGCCGCGAAATGTGTGATCTGGGAGATCTAGAGGCGTTGAGCCAGTTGTTGATTGCAGTGTTGGCTGAGATCAGGCCGGGTTTTTCATTGGACCGCGATGAGAGCGTTCTATGAGCTATACCCTTGGCCTTGATATCGGGACCTACGAGTCCAAGGGCGTTCTGGCTGATGTAACCGGTCGGATCGTGGCCAGCGCCTCTGCCCCACATCAGATGCTGGTCCCACAACCGGGCTGGGCTGAGCATCGGGCACAAGACTGGTGGCAGGACTTTACGACCATCACCCAAGCCCTGATTGCGAAAAGTGGCATCAACCCGAAACATATCGCTTGTGTTGCGTGCAGTGCAATCGGGCCCTGCATGTTGCCGGTTGATGGCGAGGGCAATCCCCTGATGAACGCGGTGCTTTACGGGGTCGACAGCCGGGCTGTAGCAGAGGTCGCCGAACTTACAGCACGGATCGGTGAGGATGTGATCCTTACGCGTTGCGGCAACGCGCTTACCTCTCAATCAGTCGGGCCCAAGATTTTGTGGCTGAAACGCCATCGTCCTGAGATTTATGCCCAAACCGCCAAGGTTGTGACCTCAACCACCTATTTGGTCCATAAACTGACCGGTGAATATGTGATTGATCACTACACAGCGGCCAATTTCAGCCCACTCTATGATGCCGGAACGCTGGATTGGAGCGATGATCTGGCCCCCGATATTCTGGCCTTGGATAAGCTGCCTAAATTGATGTGGAGCACTGAGATTGCCGGGCATGTGACGCCTGCGGCCGCCGCGGTCACAGGCCTTGCGGTTGGCACGCCCGTAACCGTTGGGACAATTGACGCCGCCGCTGAGGCCCTAAGCGTTGGCGTTACCCAGCCGGGCGACATGATGATGATGTATGGCTCAACCATCTTTATCATCACACTGACAGATCAGCGGGTCCGCGATGGGCGTCTTTGGTATGCGCCGTGGCTATTTGAAGGGCAGCATGCCTCTATGGCGGGGCTGGCGACAAGCGGCACCCTAACTCACTGGTTCCGGGATCAGTTTGCCAAGGACCTGAACCGGGACGACGGCTTCGTGATTTTGACGGCTGAAGCGACAACAAGCCCGCCCGGTGCCAACAACCTACTGATGTTGCCCTATTTTTCGGGTGAGCGGACACCAATCCATGACCCCAACGCCAAGGGCAGCTTTTTCGGGCTGAACCTGACCCATACGCGCGGCGATCTTTACCGCGCAATGATAGAGGGGATCGCGTTTGGCACCCGGCATGTCACCGACACTTACGCCGAATTGGGACAAGCCCCACAGCAAGTTTTTGCCGTCGGCGGAGGCACCAAAAATGTGCTGTGGTTGCAGGCCACATCCGATACAACCGGTCTTGATCAGACTATACGCCAGCACACAATAGGTGCAGCGTATGGCAACGCGTTTCTGGCGGCTATCGCGATTGGCACGGCAGAACGCAGTGATATCCTGAATTGGAACCCCGAAATTGGACGGATCAACGCGAGATCTGTACCTGCTTATGACCGCCTCTATCCGCTGTTCCGGCAGCTTTACGACCAAACCAAGGATATTGCGGCCGCACTTTCTCAGACCTCGTAAACGACACTGGCGTACAGCAAACACACTTGTGAAATACCCGATTAATCCGCAAAGGTGCCCGCCACGCACCGCCACATCGGAGATCGCAATCAAATGACCATTCCAGAAACCATGAGTGCGGTGGTCCTGATGGGCCATGGCGGATTCGAAAAACTTGAATATCGGACCGATTGGCCAACACCGCAGCCCGGCCCGACAGATGTTTTGATCAAGGTTGGGGCGTGCGGGCTGAACAACACCGACGTGAACACTCGGTCGGGCTGGTATTCACAGACAGTCACGGCTGCGACCAACGAACCGTTGGGATTGGATGCCGATGCCGAAGTGTCTGGTTGGGGCGGCCCATCCCTAAGCTTTCCACGCATTCAGGGCGCTGATGTTGTCGGACAAGTCGTGGCACAGGGTGCAGATGTTAGGGCAGATCTGGTCGGCAAAAGAGTTATGGTTGATTGCTGGTTGCGCGACTGGAACGATCCACTGAACAAGAATGAAACTGGCTATGTTGGCTCTGAATGTGACGGGGGATTTGCGCAATATATCAGGGTGGATCACCGAAATGCCAATGTGATCGACAGCCCGCTTAGCGATGCGGAACTGGCAACCTTTCCGTGCTCCTCCTCGACCGCTGAGGGGATGCTGACGCGCGCTGGAGTGACCGCGCGCGACATTGTGCTGATCACCGGTGCTTCGGGCGGCGTCGGCTCTGCCTTGCTACAACTGGCCAAGCGGCGCGGTGCAACGGTTGTGGCCCTCGCATCTGAGGCGAAACACGCCGATCTGGCGCGGCTTGGGGCAGATGTGCTGTTGCCGCGCAGCCCTAAAAACTTGCGCGCGGCGCTGCAGGAAAAGATCGGTCGAGACACAGTCACAGTCGTGGCAGATATCGTCGGGGGGCCCGCTTTTCCGGGTCTAATCGATGTTCTGGAACGTGGCGGGCGTTACACGTGTTCAGGTGCCATCGCGGGGCCGATTGTTGAGCTGGATCTGCGCACGCTTTACCTGCGCGATCTGACATTCACCGGATCGACAGTGCTGCCGCCGCAGATTTTTCCGGCCTTGGTCAGCTATATCGAACAAGGTGAGGTGCAGCCGATGTTGGCAGCGACCTATCCGTTGGCCGATCTGCATGCAGCCCAAGCGGCGTTTATCGCCAAGACCCATACCGGGAATATCGTTGTGATCCCTTGAAACAAGCCCTTCTTCAGAACGCTTATCGCGCACTGGGTGACCTTATTGCTGCAACCCCGGCGATGGCCAAGTTTGCGCCGTGGTCAGACGATGCAATCTATGTTGAGCGCGAGACGCTGATATTACCCGCAACGCAATTGATCTTGTCGGACCCTGTCACGCAGTACCCACCGGCGTTGGCTTTTCACACTGCTATTCGTGCCGCGGCCCCACACGCCCATTGGCGACAATCATATACCGAAGGCGAAGTTGGTGCTGATTTCCTGGCCCGTTACGGCTGGTTTGAGCTGATTGGCCCTACAGGGCACATGCATACCAATTCGGCCAGAGCGTATATCACCTATTGGGGACCAGATCTGGTCTATCCATGGCATGTGCATGAGGCTGAGGAACTGTATTTTCTTGTCGCTGGATCCGCCGAATTTGCGGCAGACGGGCTAAAGACCCAAACTCTGGCCGCGGGTGAAACGCGGATACACATATCGAATCTGCCGCATGCGATGAACACATATGATCAACCAATTCTGGCGCTGGTGTTGTGGCGCGGCGCGGGTCTAGCAGGCGTTCCCCGATTGGGGCGCACATAGCCAGATGTCATGGGCGGTACGTTCGTTATCGGCCAGATCTCACTTAATTAAGTTACCAATATTCACGTTATCATTAATTTTGGTAACATTATGGTTGCCGGAATACCCGCCCTCTGGCAAACTCTTGTATCACTGGAACCTGCCAGAGGGGCTTAAGACATGGACGCATTCATCTGTGACGCGGTTCGCACGCCGATCGGCCGCTTTGGTGGCGCGCTAAGTTCGGTGCGCACCGATGATCTGGCTGCAATACCGATCGCAGCCCTGATGGCACGCAACCCGCAAGTTGACTGGTCCCAACTGGACGACGTGATTTATGGCGCTGCCAATCAAGCGGGTGAAGACAATCGCAATGTCGCACGAATGGCCGCCCTATTGGCGGGCCTGCCAATTGATGTGCCGGGCATCACCGTAAACCGGCTTTGTGCCAGTGGCATGGATAGTATCGGTATTGCATCGCGCGCGATCCGGTCGGGAGATTACGATATGGCAATCGCAGGCGGTGTCGAAAGCATGAGCCGCGCACCCTTTGTGATGCCCAAAGCCGAAGCCGCGTTTTCCCGAAAAGCCGAGATCTTTGACACCAGCATTGGCTGGCGCTTTGTGAACCCAAAAATGAAGGCGGCTTACGGCGTCGACAGCATGCCGCAGACCGCTGACAATGTGGCCGCAGACTACGGTATCAGCCGCAAAGATCAGGATGCGTTTGCGGCCCGATCACAGGCACGGTGGACGGCGGCCAACGATCAGGGCCTTTTCGCAGATGAGATCGTGCCCGTGACCCTGCCGCAGCGCAAAGGCGACCCTTTGATTGTCGCTGTCGATGAACACCCTCGCCCCGGAACCACAGCCGCACAATTGGGCAAGTTAAGCGGCGTTAATGGGCCTGCCCTCAGCGTGACGGCGGGAAATGCCTCCGGCATCAACGACGGCGCCGGTGCACTGTTGATCGCCAGCGAGGCCGCAGCAAATGCACAAGGCCTGACCCCGATTGCGCGGATCGTGACGATGGCGGCCGCAGGTGTCGCCCCACGCATCATGGGCATTGGCCCGGTTCCTGCAACCCAAAAAGCCTTGGCCAAGGCTGGCCTCAGCATCCAGCAGATGGATGTGATAGAATTGAATGAGGCGTTTGCCAGCCAAGGCCTTGCCACCTTGCGCGCCCTTGGGATTGCCGATGACGCGCTGCACGTAAACCCAAATGGCGGGGCCATCGCACTGGGCCATCCGCTGGGAATGTCTGGCGCGCGTCTAGTGATGACCGCCGCCTACCAATTGCGCCGCACCGGCGGGCGATACGCACTTTGCACGATGTGTGTCGGCGTCGGCCAAGGTGTGGCCCTGATCTTTGAACGCGTTTGAAGCGAGGACTGCGATATGTATGCACAGATGATCCAATCTACCGGGGCTGGCGTCAAATCCCTTGATGAGATGGACCCACAAGAGCGCGCCTTTCAGGAGCGGATTAATGCGGGCGACAAAATTGAGCCCAAGGACTGGATGCCAGAGGGCTACCGCCAGAACCTGATCCGACAAATTGCCCAACATGCCCACTCCGAAATTGTCGGCCAACTGCCCGAGGGCAACTGGATCACCCGCGCACCGACGCTAGAGCGTAAGGCGATCTTGCTGGCCAAGGTCCAGGATGAGGCTGGACATGGCCTTTATCTTTACGGCGCGGCGGAAACCCTTGGTGTCAGCCGCGATGACCTGTTCAAACAGCTCAACAATGGCAAAATGAAATATTCCTCAATCTTCAACTATCCGACCCTGACATGGGCCGATATGGGCGCGGTCGGCTGGCTGGTCGACGGGGCAGCGATCATGAACCAAGTGCCGCTGCAACGCACGTCTTATGGACCTTATGCACGAGCCATGGTGCGGATCTGCAAAGAAGAAAGTTTTCATCAGCGTCAGGGCTTTGACATCATGATGAAGATGGCCAACGGCACGGCTGCACAGCGAAAAATGGCACAAGATGCCCTGAACCGGCTCTGGTTCCCATCGCTGATGATGTTCGGGCCGTCCGACAAAGACAGTGTACATTCAGCACAATCCATGGCGTGGAAAATTAAGATCAATACAAATGATGAATTACGTCAGAAATTTGTCGATCAAACGGCACCGCAGGCGGCGTATCTGGGGCTTAGCATTCCCGATCCAGATCTAAAATGGGATGACGCCTCGGGGCAATACCAATTCACCGAACCTGATTGGGCGGAGTTCCACGACGTGCTGCACGGCAATGGGCCGTGCAACACCGATCGGTTGGCTGCGCGCAATGCCGCCTGGGATCAAGGCGCTTGGGTGCGCGACGGGATGATGGCGCACGCCCAAAAGCGTGCAGCAGCACGGCTGGCCGCACAATGAGCACCGGGACAACCCAAACGGAGTGGCCCCTATGGGAGATCTTTATTCGCGGACAGCATGGTCTGTCGCATCGTCATGTCGGCAGCCTGCATGCGGCGGATGCTGAAATGGCCATTAAGAACGCCCGCGATGTCTATACGCGGCGCAACGAAGGCATCTCAATCTGGGCAGTTCAGGCCACACATATCGCGGCCTCTGCCCCCGGTGACAAAGGTCCGTTTTATGAGCCTGCGAATGCCAAAGTGTACCGCCATCCGACCTTTTTCGACATCCCGGATGATGTGGGGCCGATGTAGTGTTGGATCAAGCGAAAACCGATGCCGCCCTTTATGAATTCGTCCTGCGGATGGGGGACAACACCCTGATCTTAGGCCACCGGATCTCAGAATGGTGCGGTGTCGCGCCGGTGCTGGAAGAAGACATTGCCCTGGCCAATACGGCGCTGGACCTGATCGGGCAAACTCAGATGTGGCTGGGTCTGGCGGCTGAGATTGCAGGCGACGTCAAAACTGCCGACGAACTCGCGTTCCTGCGCGACGTTTGGGATTTTCGTAATCTGTTGCTGGTTGAGCGGCCAAACGGTGACTTTGGCCATACGATCTTGCGGCAGTTTCTGTTTGACGTATTTCATAAGCTCCAGCTGACTGATCTGGCGCAATCGCCTGATCCGCGTATTGCTGAGATCGCTGCCAAGGCGGTGAAAGAGGTCAGTTACCATTTGGAGCGATCCCGCGACACGGTGATTGCGTTGGGCGATGGGACTGTCGAAAGCCATGCGCGGATGCAGGCCGCACTTGATCTGTTATGGCCCTATGTTGGTGAGATGTTCAGCAGTGACCCTATCAGTCAGACGGTGGGACTAGCCGGGTTTGCCACGAACCCCACCAATTTTCGCGCCGCTTGGGACGCAGATGTCTTGCCCAGCCTAGAGCAGGCGTCATTGAACGTGCCCACCAGCATATTCGCCCATAAAGGCGGCAAAACCGGGGCCCAGCACACGGAGCATTTGGGGCATCTATTGGCGACGATGCAATGGCTGCAACGCGCCTACCCCGGGGCCAGTTGGTAGGGGTCATGATGCGCGCAACCGTCGATCAAATCTGGGGCTGGCTGGACCAAGTACCCGACCCTGAGATCCCAGTGATTTCAATCGTCGATTTGGGCATTGTGCGCGGGGTGTCATGGAAAGGTGAGACCTTAGAAATCGCTGTGACACCGACCTATTCGGGCTGTCCCGCAACCAGCATCATCAACTTTGATATTGAGGCCGCGCTGCGCGCCAAAGGCATTGAGATGATTGTTCTAAAACGGCAATTATCCCCAGCTTGGACCACAGATTGGCTGTCAGACAAAGGACGCAATCAGTTGCTGGCTTACGGGATCGCGCCGCCAAACCCGGCAGGTGGGCCGCAGGCATGCCCGCAATGTGGATCAAGTCATTTGAGCCGCGTCAGCCAATTCGGATCAACACCCTGCAAGGCGCATTGGCGCTGTGATGATTGCCTTGAACCCTTTGACTATTTCAAATGTATCTAGGAAGACGCTGATGGCCCAGTTTCACACTCTGACCGTAACAGACGTTCAAAAAACTATCCGCGATGCGGTGGTCGTGACGCTGCGCCCAGCGCCGCAAGACGCTGCCTCGTTTGACTTCATCCAAGGCCAGTATCTGACCTTCCGCCGGGATTTTGACGGGCGCGAATTGCGGCGGTCCTACTCTATCTGCGCAGGGACGGATGACGGAGTTTTGCAGATCGGGATCAAACAGGTTGAGGGTGGCGCGTTTTCGAGTTGGGCCAACGACAATCTGAAACCCGGTGACACGGTTCAGGCGATGCCGCCGATGGGCAATTTCCACACACCCATCGACCCAAATGCGCGCCGTCATTATCTGGCTTTTGCGGCCGGATCAGGCATTACGCCGATCCTGTCAATCTTGCGCACGGTTCTGGTATGTGAGCCGCTGGCGCAGTTCACATTAGTCTATGCAAACCGCGCGGTGAACACGATCATGTTCCGCGAAGAGCTGGAGGATCTGAAAAATCTCTATATGGGTCGGCTGAACATACTGCATCTTCTGAACGCTAACGCACAAGAGATCGACCTGTTTACCGGTCGGATTGACGCCCAGAAATGCGCCCAACTGTTTGAGCATTGGATTGATGTCAGCCGCGTTGACACCGTGTTTATCTGCGGGCCAGAGCCGATGATGTTGAGCATTTCAGAGGCGTTGAAGTCCCACGGGTTGCGCGCCGATCAGATCAAGTTTGAACTGTTTGCCAGCAAGCAACCGGGACGGGCAAAAAGACAGACCGCAGCCGTGGTTGGCATACCGGCCACACAGACAACGCAAGCAGCCATCACATTGGACGGAACACAGCGGCGGTTTGAAATGCGGCGCGATATCCCAATTCTGCAAGCCGCTCTCGACAACGATATCGATGTGCCGTTTGCTTGCCGTGCAGGGGTTTGCTCAACCTGCCGCGCAAAGGTTCTGCAGGGCGAGGTTGAGATGCTGACCAACCACGCGCTAGAGGATTATGAGGTGGCTCAAGGCTATGTGCTGACCTGCCAATGCTACCCGATTAGCGATCATGTGGTTGTCGATTACGACCATTAGGGATTTGGCAGACAGCGCGGGTTTGCCGTTCAGATAACATCAACCTCAATGCGGCCAACGCCCTTGATGCTGGCCAACATCGTGTCACCGCGCTGGATCTGACCAACGCCTGACGGGGTGCCTGTCATGATCACATCACCTGCCTGAAGCTCAAAATACTGCGACAGGACCGCGATTATTTCGGGTGTTTTCCAGATCATCTGGTTCAAATCCCCGCTCTGACGCTGCTGCCCGTTTACATCCAACGTGATGGCACCGCTATTGGGATGGCCAATTTCAGACACCGGCGTCAACGGCCCACAAGGCCCCGAACGCTCAAACGATTTTCCGACTTCCCAAGGGCGGCCCGCCTTTTTGGCGGCGGCCTGCAAATCACGGCGGGTCATATCAAGCCCAACACCGTAGCCAAAGACATGATCGAGTGCTGTGCCAGCATCAATGTTGCTGCCACCACGGGCAAGTGCGACGGTCATCTCAACCTCGAAATGCACATCATTGGACATGCTGGGATAAGGGAAGACGCCGTCAGACGTTAGGCACGTGGCACTTTTGAGAAAAAAGAACGGCGCCTCTTTGTCTGGATCATGGCCCATCTCAACCGCATGGGCGGCATAGTTGCGACCGATACAAAAAACTCGGTTGACCGGGAAAACGACTGCCGTGCCAACAATCGGCAAGCTTGGTCGCACTGGCGGTTCAATGGCATAAAGTGGCAGATCGTTGGTCATGGCTGGGCTCTCTAGGAGTATGGCATATTAATCTTTTACCTATGGAAACAGTTGCAGAACAACAGTAATCTGAACACCCCAAAGGATGCCGCGAACCAAACGCTTTCGGATCAATGATCGCCGATGAAGGGCTTTTAGAAATCTACTTCGATGGCCACACCAGCGGCAACTGCTTGATCGACCACAGCGGCCGCCACCGCGAGATCCTGCAAACCAACACCGGTGCCATCAAATATGGTGATATCGGTATCTGAATGGCGGCCCGGATGGGCACCATTGATAACCTGACCAATCTCGAAAATATCCGCCGCTAAGATCGCGCCAGCCCCAACCGCATGCTGCGCCTCACCGATTGAGATTGATTGTGCAATCTCATCAGTGAACACCCGAGCGCGGGCGAAAACAGCTGGATCAATCTCTTGCTTGCCTTTGGTGTCGGTGCCCATGCAGGCCAGATGTGTGCCCGGTCTGATCTGCGCATCGTGAAGGATCACATCGAAACTGGAGGTTATCGTGATGATGACATCGGCCTGTGCCCCCAGTTGGTCCAGATCTACCGCCTCAAACGGTAGGCCAAGATCATTTGCCACCTCTTCAAGCCGCGATAGCTTTTCGGGGTGTCGGTTCCAGCCAATCACCTTATCAAAGTTACGCTGGCGGGCGGCAGCCCGCATCTGAAACGCCGATTGATGGCCCGCACCGACCATGCCCAAAACCTTGGCGTCGGGCCGCGATAAATGTTTGATGGAAACGGCACTGGCCGCCGCCGTGCGCAGTGCAGTCAACAGATTGCCCCCGACGACAGCCTGCAGTTTGCCACTGTTGGCGTCGAACAAGAACACCGTGGATTGGTGGTTAGTCATGTCCTTGGCGGCATTGCCAGGCCAATAACCACCAGATTTCAGCCCAAGGTTAAGACCCGCCCGATCAAAGCCAGATTTGAAGCCATAAAGCGCGTCAGCATGGCCAATTGCCTCCCGTATGACCGGGAAATTATAGGCATCTCCTTTTGATATCGCCGCAAAAACGGCCTCTACGGCATCAAAGCAAGCTTCTGGCGTCACAAGTTCCGAGATGGCCGTTTCTGGTATGATCAGCATAATATGTTCCGTGCATTTCAGGGCGTGACAGGGGCCGCAACAGCCCCCTTTTGCGAGGTGGTGGATGTGGCCGGTTTAGTAGGCCTTCCCGCGTGCAGAAACTGGCCACAGGGTTTCAACCTTTCCATTGCGCACGCCCACATACCAATCATGGACGTTGCAGGTCGGGTCGCAATGACCAGGCACCAAGTACAACTTGTCACCGACTTTCAAGACGCCGTCCGGATCTGCAACAACGCCGTGCTCATCAGAGCATTTGACGTATTGGACATCTGTTCGACCAAAGATCGTTGGCAAACCACTGTCGACCGATTGTACCTTGAGGCCGGCATCCACAATAGCCTTGTCAGTTTTTACATGCGACATCACGCTGGTCAGGATGAACAACGCATTTTCCCATTCGCCGCGATCAATTCGGTTGCCGTCCTTGTCCAAAATCCGACCATAATCGGCGTCCATGAAGGCATAAGATCCGCATTGCAGTTCATTGAACACGCCCGACGCGCTCTCAAAATAATAAGAACCCGTGCCGCCACCGCCAACGATATCGCTGTCGATACCTTCGGCTTTCAAGAGGTCCAGTGTCTGGCGCACCTGATCGATGGCGATCTCGGTTTTGCTGTGCCGTTCTGCGTAGTTGTCTAGGTGCTGCATCGCACCCTGATAAGCCTGAATACCTGCGTATTTTAGGCCATCAGCCGCCGCTATTGCCTTGGCCAAATCCACCACGGGCTGGCCAAATTGTACACCGCAGCGCCCAGCGCCCACGTCGATCTCTACCAGACATTCAATCTGGGTGCCGTGCTTGGTCGCAGCAGCCGACAGCTCAGCCACATTCTCGATATCATCAACACAGCAGATCGTGCGCGCACCCAGTTTGGGCAGGCGTGCAAGGCGGTCTGTCTTATTCGCACCACGCACCTGATTGCTGACCAGAACGTCAGTGATACCACCACGCGCAAAAACCTCCGCCTCACTGACCTTTTGGCAACAAACTCCGACAGAGCCGCCCAGGCGTTCCTGAAGCAACGCCACATCGACCGATTTATGCATCTTGCCGTGAACCCGGTGACGCATACCGTGGGAGGTCGCGAAATCACCCATCTTCTTAATATTCCGCTCTAAGGCGTCCAAATCCAACACCAAGCACGGCGTTTGAATATCAGCGGCATCCATTCCGGGGACTGCAGGCACATCATAGCCAACCTCGAGATCTGCGAAATTAACGATATCAGTCATTGTCTCGGCTCCCATTAGCTTAACATCCATGGCAATTTGTCGAGGTCGACATTGCCACCCGTTACAATCACACCGACGCGCTTGCCGGCAAATCTTTGTTTGTTTTTTAGGATAGTCGCCAGCGGCACAGCGCAGCTTGGCTCCATCACGATTTTCATCCGTTGCCATGTCAGTTTCATCGCCTCAACGATCTCTTCCTCACTGGCTGTCAGAATATCGGTCACATAGTTGGAGACGAAATGCCATGTCAGCTCCTTCAACGGCACCTTTAGGCCATCGGCGATTGTCTGGGGGGCATCGTCAGCGATGATATGCCCGGCCTTAAAGCTACGATAGGCGTCATCGGCCTGTTCAGGCTCTGCCGCAATAATCTGCACGTCCGGCGCTATATTGCTTAGCGTCAGGCAGGTGCCTGAGATCATACCACCGCCGCCGATCGGGGCGACCATCATATCCAAATCACCGATCTGATCCATGAACTCACGGCTGCAGGTTCCCTGCCCGGCAATGACCCGCGGGTCATTATAGGGATGCACAAACTCCGCGCCGGTTGCGGCGACAACCTCGGCAAATACTGCCTCACGCGATGTGATTGATGGCTCACATTCCACAATCACACCACCATAGCCCCGGACTGCAGCCTTCTTCGCTTCTGGTGCTGTGCGCGGCATGACCACAGTGCACGGTATTCCGCGGCGGCCCGCCGCATAGCTAAGCGATAAGGCATGGTTGCCAGAAGAATGCGTGGCCACGCCCTTGGCGGCTGTTTCATCGCTCAGACCAAAGACTGCGTTGCACGCGCCCCTAACCTTGAACGCACCGGCTTTTTGAAAGTTCTCACATTTAAAGAACAACTCCGCTCCGGTCAGCTCATTTAGATAGGTTGAAGTCAGAACTGGCGTGTAATGAATATGGGACCGGATCCGCGCATGTGCGTCGATAACATCCTGATATATCGGGATATAGGGGATCATTGCGTCTTTCATCATGCCACCTCTTTCGCGATTTGTGGGCGGCCATGGCGGTAAACCGATTGTGCGGCGGCCACGCCTGAACCCAGTCGGATATCCAACCCTAGATCAACCATGACCATCTCTGCGGTCGCCAGACCTGACAGGGTCATAGCGTCGGTCAACTGGCCCAAATGACCAATCCGAAAGACCTTGCCTGCGACTTCACCCAGACCCGTGCCAAAGGCCATTCCATATGTGTCCGCAGCGCGTGCCACGATGTCGATTGCATTGAACCCGGCTGGCGTCACGATTGCCGAGACCGTATCGGAATAAAGATCGGGGCTTTGCGCGCAAAGTTTCAGGCCCCACGCTGACACCGCCGCGCGAACGCCATCGGCAATGCGCCGGTGCCGCGCAAAAACCGCGTCCAACCCCTCACTCAACAGCATGTCGCAGGCCATGTTCAAACCGTTCAGCAACCCCACGGGCGGGGTGTACGGAAAGCCATTAGCGGCATAGCCTTTTTCCATATCGCGGATATCAAAAAAGGTCCGTGTCAAACTTGCCCCGTCAACCGCCGCGCGTGCCTTGGGCGACATCGCAATAATCGCAAGGCCAGCAGGCAGCATAAACCCCTTTTGGGAGCCAGTGATGGCGACGTCGACGCCCCAAGCGTCCATCTGAAAATCCATTGAACCGATTGAGCTAACACCATCGACAAACAACATCGCGGGGTGCCCTGCCGCATCTATCGCCGCGCGAACGGCGGCAATGTTCGACACGACACCAGTTGCCGTCTCATTGTGCGTGGCCAAAACCACCTTGATCGAATGCAGGGTGTCTGCGCGTAGGATCTGTTCATATTGCTCGGCGGGAACCCCTGCCCCCCACGGCGCCTCAACAATGCTGACATCCAGGCCGTGGCGCTGGCACATATCAATCCAGCGGTGCGAAAACATGCCGTTGCGTGCAGCCAGAACACGGTCACCGGGTGATAACGTGTTGGTTAGTGCTGTTTCCCATCCGCCGGTTCCGGTCGACGGGAAGATAAAGACCTGAGCGGTCTCAGACTTGACGATCCGCTTCACACCCAAAAGTACGGGATGCAAGATATCGGCGAACAGCGGTGAGCGGTGATCCATTGTCGGCATGTCGACTGCTTTACGCAACGCCTCAGGCATATTTGTCGGCCCGGGAATGAAGACTGGGTTTTGCATAGACATCGGCTGCTCCTCCTTGAATTTCACCAGTTCTAGAAGGCTTACTCGCAGCATACAATTTTTTTGAAATCAGTTTTTCCAACGCCGAAACCCTATAATAGCACACATTATCAATATGTTGCTTTTTTCATATTGCGAAAGATTTTTTCATTTGTAGAATATATTCAGAATTCTAACAGCTGAAGGTACCCAAATGACCGAGATGCGTAAACGTGGGCGCCCCCGTGCCTTTCATGATAACACCGCACAAAATACCATCCAGTCACTTGATCGGGCGATGATGATCCTAACCCAGGTTTCAGTCGCTGGTGGCTCAACCTTGACCAAGCTTGCAACAGAATTGGATCAATCTACCGCAACGGTTTACCGGGTCCTAAGTACGCTGGAGGCTCGCGATATCGTCGAGATGGAGCCAATATCGCAAACCTGGCACGTCGGTGCGGGTGCGTTTCGCATCGGCTCTAGCTTCTTGCGGCGAACCAATCTGGTAGAGCGCGCCCGGCCTCTTATGCAAGAACTTATGATCCAAACCGGTGAGACGGCAAATCTGGGCGTGCGCAGTGCTGATCAGGTATTGTTTGTCAGTCAGGTTGAAACCCACGCCACAATCCGCGCGTTCTTTCCACCCGGCACGATGTCCTTGATGCATGCCTCTGGCATTGGAAAGGCGTTGATGGCGCAGATGGCCAAGCCCGAGATCGATCGCTTGTTGAGCGCGGTCACCCTGACCCAATTTACCACCAAGACAATCTGCGATCCGGACGCGCTACGCTGTGAACTGGGGCTGACCCGCGAGCGGGGATATTCCATTGATGATGAGGAACGCAACGAGGGGATGCGCTGTGTGGCGGCCCCAGTTTTTAACGCCCTTGGTGTCGCTGTGGCGGGTATATCAGTGTCAGGCCCGACCAGTCGGGTGCGCCATAGCGAGGTTGATACCTTTGCCCAACATGTGAAAGCGGCCGCCACCGGGCTATCAGCGGCGTTGGGTGCATCTGAGCGGCAGTGACGCACTGTCCTGTCCACTAAGATGTCCCTGAACTTGGTCAATGCGGATCTTAATCATCAATAATGATCGGATGGCTATGGGCAGCGTAGCCTGCCCCATGTGGGTAGTCCGCCAGCAGATCGCTATCATGGTGGCAAATGCCTACACATATTCCTCCGTTCATTATTGGCGTGCAGCGATTGTCCCGGCGACAGCAATCACCCCGTCGCTGGCCGACGCAATTACCGCCCGGAGAGAGGCAAACAGTACCCCGGCCAAAGGGTAGGTGATAAGCGAGCAGACGTAGGACTAATTGACGACAGCGCTTAGGCATCCAAATAGCGTAACTCGATAAGAGAGATTTGTGGGCGCATCAGCATCGGCTCCATCTCATGAACTTGGAGGCGGCTTGACCGCGCTGATGCACCCTTGATTTCTGCAAAGCTGGCTTAAGTGAATTTCCGGAACAACTTGGTCTTGTCATACATATCTTCCAACTTTTCGATCCGGTCTTTGGTATCGTCCCAATTCAGGTCTTGGACCGAAGAAATCATCGTTTCCACCAAAAGTAGGGTCGTCGCTGCCGAGTCCCATGCTGAGGGCACTACGATACGGCTGCTGAAACTTATTTCCGCAAATTGATGGATCGGCGATCGCCATTGAT
Organism: Paracoccaceae bacterium; assembly: GCA_047623825.1. Lineage (GTDB taxonomy): Bacteria > Pseudomonadota > Alphaproteobacteria > Rhodobacterales > Rhodobacteraceae > JBLHOS01. The sequence continues at coordinate 44,766 of JBLHOS010000009.1, forward strand.
CGGTAAACAACACAATCTTGGCCCCTTTCGCATGGGCCATTTCTGCAAGTTTAAGCGTATTGTTCTCATACCGCCGCACGTCAAAAATGATGAAGACGTCGCCCTCTTTAGTGTCCAAAAGATAGTGTGGCCATGCGTTCGACGTTGACTGGATATGTGTGACGTCGGGTCGGATGACCTGCATGTGCAGGAATAGATACTCAGCTAGTGTGTGGGTCACCCGTCCGCCGACAATATACAGCCGCCGCGTATTATCGCCGGCCAACGCGCAGGCGACATCAAATTGCGCAGGTTTGATCTGGCTAAGCGTGTGGCGAATATTGTCGATCACGGCGTCGGTGAAGCGGTTCAAGACATGCTCTGACGGCGCACCTTCGGCCCATGTCTCATGCTTGGCGATAGGATCTTTTGCCTTAGCCTTCAATTCCTCTCGCAACTCCGACTGGAACTCGGGGTAGCCTTTGAACCCCAATTTCTGCACCATACGCGCAACGGTCGGGACCGAGACATTGGCGTCCTTGGCCAAAACCGTCAAAGGCCCCAAACCCGACGCCGGATAGTTTTCAAGGATCGAGTGCGCCAGCTGCCGTTCGGCGCGCGTCAGGTCATCCAGCTGCAGTTGGATCCGATCAGAGATTGTTAGTTCCGCGTCAGACATAAAGCGCCCTCTTTTTGATCTTTAATTTAACAAAGCGATGCGGAGTGTGATTTATTTTTCAGAATTGTGTTGACTCAAAGGCTGTCTGGCAAGCACTTAAATTACAAAGGGGTGATATGGCACATCAAGACGACACGCTTTTTGCACATCCAGTTCAGCTTGTGAATTCAAGCGGTGCCTCCTCGATTGTGCTGATTTGTGAACATGCAGCCTATGCCATTCCTGCAGTTCTTGACCATCTGGGGTTACCGGTTCACCTACGCCAAAGCCACGCCGCGTGGGATCCCGGCGCCATGGCGGTGGCGACGCGCATGTCACAAAGGCTAGACGCGATTTTGGTCGCTGGCACGATTTCGCGGCTTGTCTACGATTGCAACCGTGGCCCCGATGCACCCGATGCCATGCCAATCCGCAGCGAAATCATCGATGTCCCCGGCAACGCAGATCTAAGCGAGGTCGATAAGGCCCAACGGATTGCGCAGATCTATGTGCCGTTTCACGCCACTTTGGCGGACGTAGTAGCGCGAACCGTTTCAGCAATTATCATCACGATCCACAGTTTCACACCGGCCTACATGGGCAAGGCCAGATCGGTTGAGATCGGTATCTTGCATGACGCCGATGCCCGACTAGCAGAGGCGATGCTTGCAATCGCCAAAGACCACACACATGCGAAAGTTCATCGAAATGAGCCTTATGGCCCACAGGATGGCGTGACCCATACACTAAAAGAGCACGCAATCCTGGGCGGCCATTTGAATGTGATGATCGAAGTGCGCAATGACCTGATCACGACCAAAGCCGCGCAAATAGCGATGGGCGACATGATCGCCGGTTGGGTCGCCGCCGCCTTTTTGTGCACAAGTGCGCAGGGGATTGTTCAATGTTCGGCGTGATGGCGCAATACATACGCGTTGTGGACGCCGCGAACCGGCGGGTCGGTCGGATTGCGATGTATGGTATCTTCGCGCTGATGGGCGTTTTGTTGTGGTCCTCGATCAGTAAGACATTTTTCTTACCAACACTCTGGACCCTTGAGATGGCCCAGTTCGTGATGGTCGGATATTACATTCTGGGCGGACCATATTCGATCCAGCTCGGCTCAAACGTACGGATGGATCTGCTTTATGGTGGATGGTCGACCCGCAAGAAGGCTTGGTTTGACCTGATCACCGTCCTTTTCCTGATCTTCTACCTATGTGTGCTTCTTTATGGTGGCGTCAGCTCAACTGCGTACTCTTTAGGATATTGGGGAACGCAGCCATTTTCCTTCTTTGGGGGATTGCTGACCGGGTCAGAAGAGATTGGCTATGTGGAACGCTCCTCCTCATCATGGCGTCCCTATATGTGGCCAGTAAAAGTGACGATGGTGGTCGGGATGTTCCTGATGCTGCTGCAATGTATTTCTGAGTTGTTCAAAGACGTGCTGCGGCTAAAAGGCGAAACGATCTGATGTCATATGAACTGATCGCCACCCTGATGTTTTCATCAATGATGCTGATGTTGCTTACTGGTCAGCGGGTCTTTGGCGCTATTGGCTTTGTCGCAGTTGTTGCAGCTCTTTTGCTATGGGGCGACCGGGGCGGGTTTGACATCGGATTTTCCGCCGCGATAAAGGTCATGAAATGGTACCCACTTTTGACGCTGCCGATGTTCATTTTCATGGGCTACGTCCTGTCGGAAAGTAAGATCGCGGATGATCTGTACCGAATGTTCCACGTCTGGATGGGTGGTCTGCGCGGCGGGCTGGCGATCGGCACCATCGGACTGATGGTTTTGATCTCCGCGATGAACGGCCTTTCAGTCGCCGGCATGGCAATAGGCGCCACTATTGCGCTGCCCGAACTACTCAAACGCGGCTATGATAAAAGGATGGTGACGGGCGTTATTCAGGCCGGGTCAAGTCTGGGTATCCTTGTGCCGCCATCCGTTGTGCTGGTGCTTTACGCAATGATCGCGCGCCAACCCGTTGGGCAATTGTGGCTGGCCGGGGTTGTTCCAGGGTTGATGATGGCCGGATTATTTATTGCGTATATCTCCATTCGGTGCTGGCTGAACCCTTCATTAGGCCCAGTGCTGAGCCTTGAGGAACGCAATATCCCGCGCGCCGAAAAGATACGTCTGCTTTGGGCGGGTGTTCTGCCGATTGGTATTTTCGCGGTGATGATGGTGCCGTTTGTGAATGGCTGGACATCACTGGTCGAAAGCTCGGCCATTGGCGCGATTGCAGCATTTATGGCGGCGGTCCTTAAGGGTCGAATGACGCGCGAAGTCTTTGAAAACTCAGTGCGAAATACGCTTGGCATCACATGTATGTTCATGTGGATCATTCTGGCCGCACTTGCCTTTGGCGCAGTCTTTGATGGGCTTGGTGCCGTCAACGCGATCGAAAGCCTGTTTACCGAACGCCTAAACCTGTCACCTTGGGTCATCCTGATCTTGATGCAACTGTCGTTTATTCTGATGGGGACGTTTTTGGACGACACGGCCATGCTGGTCATCGTCGCGCCACTTTATGTCCCACTTGTTGGGGCGTTGGGGTTCGATCTGATCTGGTACGGCATTCTTTATACCATCACATGCCAGATCGCATACATGACGCCGCCCTTCGGCTATAATCTGTTTTTGATGCGCGCGATGGCCCCGCCTGAAATCACGATCCAAGATATTTATCGATCGATCGGCCCGTTTGTGCTGGTCATGCTGTTTGCGTTGATCTTGGTCATGATCTTCCCGCAAATCGCGCTGTGGCTGCCAAACTATGTTTACGGAATATAACCCATAAGAACTCCGAAAACGGAGCATTTTAAATCCAGCAAAGGAGACTACCATGACAACCAGACGTTCCTTTATTCGCACTGCAGCACTAGGTGGTGCGGCATCACTGGCCGCACCGGCCATTGTGAATGCCCAGACCACAATCAGATGGCGGTTCCAGACATATGCCGGCGCCGCGTTGGGTGAGCATGTGACAAAACCTGTCATTGACTACATCAACGCCGCCGCAAACGGCGAGATGGAAATTGAGCTGTTCTACGCGGATCAAATCGTCCCAACGGGTGAGCTGTTTCAGGCGATGCAGCGCGGCACAATCGATGGCGTGCATTCGGATGACGACTCAATGGCTTCGCCAACACCGTTGCAGCAATTTGGCGGTTACTTCCCACTGGCGACCAAACACGCGCTCGACGTTCCTGTGCTGTTCAACCAATACGGTTTGGCAGACATTTGGCGCGAAGAATACGCCAAGGTCGGCGTTCAGTGGCTGTCGGCGGCGGGTCAGGATCCGTGCAACTTCAACACGAAGAAAGAGATCACATCGTTGGCCGATCTTGATGGTCTGCGGCTGTATACCTTCCCAACTGCGGGGCGGTTCCTATCTCAATTCGGCGTCATCCCTGTGTCGATCCCATACGAGGATGCAGAGGTTGCAGTGCAAACTGGCGAGCTTGACGGCATGGCATGGTCCGGCATCACTGAGGACTACACCGTTGGCTGGGCAGATGTGACCGACTACTTCCTGACCAACAATATCTCAGGCGCATGGATTGGATCATTTTATGTGAACCAAGGTGTCTGGGCTGATCTACCTGATCACCTAAAACAGATTGTCATGTCAGGCATCGAAGCTGGCCACACCTACCGTAACCAGTGGTATTGGGGCGGCGAAGCACGTTTGCGCGCAACCGGCGACAAGCTGCAATTGCGCTCAATCCCGCAAGAGGAGTGGGTGCAGGTTGAGGACGCCGCCAAGGTGTTCTGGGATGAGGTCGCTGAAGAAAGCGAAATCAATGCCACGATCGTCCAGATCTTCCGTGATTATAACGAAGTGATTAGTCAGGCCGGACCACCTTACACATTCGGCTAAAGCCTCTCGACGGGGGCCACAACCGGGCCCTCGTCAAACTATTCTTGGAGTATTTCAATGCCAGTTCAGATGACCTTTGACGATCTTAAGGCAGCCACCGCCGACGGCACAATCGACACCGTTCTGACTTGCCTTGTGGACATGCAAGGCCGTCTGATGGGTAAGCGTTTCCATGCCGCAAATTTCGTCGAAAACTCTTATCAAGAAACCCATTGCTGCAACTACCTGCTTGCCACTGATCTAGAGATGGCAACCCCTCGTGGATATGCAGCATCGTCGTGGGAACGGGGCTATGGCGACTATGTCATGAAGCCTGATTTAAACACGCTGCGGCCCGTTCCATGGCTGGAGGGCACCGTTATGGTGCTTTGCGATGTGCTGGATCATCACACCCATCAACCGGTGCCACATGCACCGCGCACAATCCTAAAAAAGCAGATTGCCCGCCTAAAGGCCCTTGGTTTTGACGCTATGATGGCGACGGAGCTGGAGTTCTTCTTATTTGAGCACAGCTTTGATGAAATCCGCAAAGCAGGTTTTCGCGATCTCAAGCCGATCAGCGGCTATAATGAAGATTACAACATCTTTCAGACCACCAAAGAAGAAGGTGTGATGCGCCCAATTCGCAATCACCTTTATGCGGCCGGCATTCCAGTTGAAAACACCAAGGGTGAGGCTGAAACAGGTCAGGAAGAGCTGAACATCCGCTATGCGCTGGCGATGGATTGTGCAGATCATCACACAATCGCGAAACACGCGATCAAAGAGATTGCCTGGCAAAATGGCCATGCCGCGACGTTCCTGCCCAAATGGCATCACAACAAAGTCGGCAGTTCGTCCCATGTTCATCAATCGCTTTGGAAAGATGGCGTGCCTTTGTTTATTGACGAAACAGACGCGCTTGGCATGTCAAAACTGATGCGCAATTATATGGCTGGCCTTATCGCCTATGCGCCTGATTACACGTATTTTCTTGCTCCCTACATAAACAGCTACAAGCGGTTTGCCAAAGGCACCTTTGCCCCGACCAAAACGGTATGGTCTGTAGATAACCGCACCGCTGGGTTCCGTTTGTGCGGCGACGGTACCAAAGGGATCCGCGTGGAATGCCGGATCGGTGGATCAGACCTGAACCCCTATCTGGCACAGGCCGCAATGCTGGCCGCAGGTATCAAAGGGATAGAGGATCAGATGGAATTGGCCCCTGCCACAACAGGCGATATCTATGAGGACGCCAAGGCCGCGGACATTCCACAAACCCTGCGCGCGGCGACCAAGACACTGCGCAACTCCGTATTTCTGCGGGAGGCCATGGGGGATGATGTCGTCGATCATTACACCCGCGCGGCGCAGTGGGAGCAGGAAGAATTTGACAAGGCGGTCACCGACTGGGAAATCGCCCGTGGCTTTGAGAGGGCCTGATAAATGATTACCTGTATTTCGCCGATCGATGGATCAATTTTCGCCGAGCGTCCAACGCTTCGCTTGGCACAGGCGCACAGCGCCGTCGCCCGCGCAAAGTCGGCGCAAGTGGCATGGGCTGTGCGCAGCTTGGATGAGCGGATCGCCTTAGTTCAGGCCGGGGTCGCCAAGATCGGCGAGATGAACGATCAGATCGTGCCAGAGCTTGCCTGGCAAATGGGACGACCCGTGCGATATGGCGGTGAATTTGGTGGGTTCAATGAGCGTGCTACCTATATGGCCCAGATTGCACAGGACGCGCTTGCACCCATCCAAGTGGAGGATAGTGCTACGTTTCGGCGCGTGATTAAACGGGTGCCACACGGCCTAGTGTTGGTCGTAGCCCCTTGGAACTACCCCTACATGACGGCGATCAATACCGTGGCGCCTGCGCTGATCGCGGGCAATGCTGTGATGTTAAAACATGCGTCGCAGACCCCATTGGTGGGGGAGCGTCTGGCAGCCGCCTTTCATGCGGTCGGCATCCCCGAAGACGTGTTTCAGAATGTGTTTCTTGATCATCAAACCACCTCGGACCTGATCGGCGCCAAAAGCTTTGGCTTTGTGAATTTCACTGGCTCTGTCGGTGGGGGGCGCGCGATTGAGACCGCCGCAAGCGGAACTTTCACCGGTATAGGACTTGAGTTGGGCGGCAAGGATCCCGGTTATGTCATGCAAGACGCCAATCTTGACATCGCAGTCGACACCTTGATCGACGGCGCGATGTTCAATTCCGGGCAATGCTGTTGCGGGATCGAGCGAATTTACGTCGTCGAAACGCTATTCGACGCCTTTGTGGAAAAGGCCGTCAAAATCGTCGAAGGGTACAAGTTGGGCAATCCGCTGGACCCTGAAACCACGCTTGGCCCCATGGCCCACGTCCGTTTCGCCGATGAGGTGCGCGCCCAAACTGCACAAGCAATAGCCGCGGGTGCCAAGGCGCATATTGATCCCGGACTATTTCCACAAGACAGTGGTGCGTATCTGATGCCACAAATCTTGACCAACGTGACCCATGACATGCGCGTCATGCGAGACGAGAGCTTTGGGCCGGTTGTCGGTATCATGCCCGTCAAAGACGACGCAGAGGCGATACGTCTGATGAACGACAGCAACTTTGGTCTGACAGCATCATTGTGGACACAAGATGCCGCGCGCGCTGAGGCGATCGCAGACCAAATTGAGACCGGCACCGTATTTATGAACCGCGCCGACTACCTTGACCCCGGCCTTTGCTGGACTGGTTGCAAAGACACTGGACGCGGTGGCGGCCTATCCATAATCGGATACCACAACCTCACCCGTCCCAAATCCTACCACCTTAAAAAGGCGTGACACCATGGCATTGACCGCCAACTGGTCCTATCCGACAAGCATCCGCTTCGGCGCTGGACGTATCGCAGAAATCGCTGATGCCTGTGCCGTTGCGCGCATCAAGAACCCACTTTTGATCACAGATCGTGGCCTTGCCGGTATGGCAATCACAGCCAAGACGCTGGATTTGCTGGAGGCCGCTGGTCTTGGCCGTGCGATGTTTGCCGATGTTGATCCAAATCCAAACGAAATAAACGCTGAGGCCGGGGTCAAAGCCTTTCGGGACGGCGGGCACGACGGCGTTGTGGCTTTTGGCGGCGGCTCAGGCCTTGATCTTGGTAAACTGGTCGCGTTTTTGGCCGGTCAAACCCGACCTTTGTGGGATTTTGAGGACATCGATGACTGGTGGACACGCGCCGATGCAGACGCGATCGTACCCATTGTAGCGGTGCCTACCACAGCCGGAACTGGCTCAGAGGTCGGCCGCGCATCCGTCATCACCAATTCTGTGACATCCGAGAAAAAGATCATCTTTCATCCCAAGTTCCTGCCCACCGTGGTGATCTGTGATCCTGAGCTGACCGTGGGGATGCCAAAACATATCACCGCAGGAACCGGGTTAGATGCCTTTGCCCATTGTGTTGAGGCCTATTGCTCTCCGCATTACCACCCAATGTCGCAGGGCATCGCGTTAGAAGGCATGCGTCTGGTCAAGGAATATCTGCCGCGCGCCTACGCGGATGGAACCGATATTGAGGCACGCGCACAAATGATGTCAGCAGCGACGATGGGGGCAACAGCGTTTCAAAAGGGTCTGGGCGCAATCCACGCGCTGTCTCACCCAATTGGTGCGATCTATCATACTCATCACGGTACCACGAACGCCGTGTGCATGCCGGCTGTCCTTCAGTTCAACAAACCTGCGATCCAAGACGTGCTGGGACGAGCTGCGAACTACCTTGGCATATCTGGTGGGTTTTCCGGTTTCTGTACCTTTGTGGATACGCTGAATGCGTCAATGGGCATCCCTAAGAACCTGACGGGTCTGGGCATTGAGAACCCTGATATCGACCGGATCGTCGCGGGAGCCTTGATTGATCCAAGCACTGGCGGAAATCCGATTAAGATGACCCAAGAAAATACGCGGGCACTTTTGCTTGCTATCATTTGACAGGTGCGGAGTAGCCTTCGGTGAAGGCTACTCCAAATGATCCAATTCTTAGTCTGATCGCGCTCTTTCAGCCTAAACGGGGCTTTGTTGCCCAAATCGGGTTGAGTTCGGACTTCCCCTTACCCCGGACTGATTTAGCCTACGGCCTCTGTCTTGGGGATACCAAGTGCAGTGAAGCCGTTGAGGATTGCGGCTCGGATGTGGATCTCAGCGACCTGACGATCGAAGTCACGTGCAGAGAGGCGCTGACCGAGTAGCTTCACACAATGCATCC
>JBLHOS010000010.1:0-52358 GCA_047623825.1 Paracoccaceae bacterium
TTCGGCAGGGCTTTCTTGTTTTTGGAGCAAATCTGGGTTTCAAAGTGACACACTACAGATATGATTGCGCGTCGCAGGCGCCGGTCCTTTGCGTTCTTCCATCAACCCAAATGGCATCAAGAGATTACGTGCCTGCCATCATGCCTAAAGCCCGGCGAAGAGCCTAAATATGGCCAGGTTCAGTCGGGCCCATATCTAATGTCAAAGCTTCAATCGACCGTGCAATAGCTTGGGATGTGCTAGCCGTTTTCCCGCAGCACGGTGCCAGCTAGATAAAGCGAGCCGCATATCACGACTCGGGCCAATGGGTCGGTGGCGATGATCTGGGACAGTGCGGTCTGAACGTTTGGGCAGGCAGTGGCCATGACACCGATGGCGCGTGCGATCGTGACCGTCTCATCGTCTGATAGCGTCGCAGCTTGATCCGGGATCGACACGGCCCGGAAACTGTCTGAAATGTCTGCGATCGGGGCGATAAAACCTGCGACATCCTTGGTATTCAACATCCCACAGATGATGTGGGTCGGGCGGCGTGGCAGGCGGGACAAGGCCTCAACCAGTGCGGCGGCGGCGGCTGGATTATGACCGCCATCCAGCCAGATCTCAGCCTCTGGTGCGATGTCGATCAATGGGCCGTGGTGCAGGCGCTGCATCCGGGCAGGCCATTGGGCGGTGGTGATTGCGGCCTCGCAGATCTGTGCGTCAAAACCCAGATGGCGCAGGGCGGCAATTGCACCACCAGCGTTGCGAACCTGATGGGCTCCGATCAGATTGGGCAGGGGCAGATCCAGCAGGACGGCCTCATCTTGATAGATCATGCGGCCGCGGTCCTCAGCGACGTGCCAATGCTGACCGTAAACCAATAGTGGGGCACCAACAGCGACGGCGCGCGCCTCGATTACCTCAAGTGATTCGTCATGTTGCGGACCTACGACGCAGGGCACGCCCTTCTTAAGGATTCCGGCCTTCTCAAACGCAATTTTGGCGAGTGTGTTTCCGAGGTAGCTTTGGTGGTCCAGATCAACCGGGGTGATGATCGTCAAAAGAGGTGCGTCGATGACGTTTGTGGCGTCCAGCCGTCCGCCAAGACCGACCTCCAGCAAGGTGTAATCCGCCGATGTGCGAGAGAATGCGAGAAAGGCAGCGCAGGTCGTGATCTCAAAATAGGTGATCGACTCGGGGCCGTTGGCGGCCACGCAGGTGTCGAGAATATCTGACAGATGATCCTCATTAATCAGCGATCCAGCCAGTCGAATGCGTTCATGAAACCGGGCCAGATGCGGTGAGGTATAGGCGTGGGCTGTGTGGCCAGCCGATTCAATTCCTGCGCGCAGCATGGCCTGCGTAGAGCCTTTACCGTTTGTTCCGGCGATATGGATCACCGGCGGCAAGCGCTGTTCGGGGTGATCCAATGCGGCCAAAAGCCGGTGCATGCGATCCAGCGTGAGGTCGATGATCTTAGGGTGGAGTGACATCATCCTTTGCAGGAGAACGTCGGAGCGAGCGTCCGTCACCCGGTTTTCTCAGTGTTTGCCACAGGTTTTTCGGTTGGTGAGCCTGCGGCAAGTTCCTCTGAGGTGGGGACCGGTAGGTCGCCCATTATCGCGGGCGGCTCACCGGTTAGCATACGCAGAATGCTGATCAGTTCATCGCGCATTTTACCGCGTGGTGTGACCCGGTCGAGCATGCCGTGATCCAGCAGATACTCGGCACGCTGAAACCCTTCGGGCAATTTCTCTCGGATCGTTTGTTCAATCACACGCGGCCCAGCAAAGCAGATAAGCGCATTCGGTTCTGCGATATGGACATCACCCAGCATGGCATAAGAAGCCGTGACACCACCCGTCGTTGGGTGGGTCAAAACCACGATATAAGGCAATCCCGCCTCACGTAGCATTTGCACGGCAACTGTCGTGCGCGGCATCTGCATTAGGCTAAGGATCCCTTCCTGCATCCGCGCGCCACCGGCTGCGGAAAACAACACTAGCGGCAGCTTACGCTCTACGGCACGTGTTGCGGCTGCAATAATCGCATTGCCGACAAACATGCCCATGGAGCCGCCCATAAAGCTAAAATCTTGACCAACAGCGATCAGGCCGGTCCGACCAATCTGACCCTCTGCAACCAACATTGCCTCAGCCTCACCTGTGGATTTTTGCGCAAGGCGCATCCGCTCAGGATATTTTTTCTGATCGCGGAAATGCAGCGGATCACTAACCGGCAGCGGCACTGAGATCTCGGTAAAGATGCCGTTATCGAATAGCGCATGGAACCGATCACGTGGGGTGATCGCCATATGATGTTCGCAATTGGTACAAACATTCAGATTGTCGGCCAGTTCCCTGTGAAACAGCATTGTGCCGCACTCATTACACTTGGTCCAAAGATTGTCAGGCACTTCCCGGCGTGAAAAGAGCGAGTTGATCTTGGGGCGGACGTAATTGGAGATCCAGTTCATGCGTGGGTCCGGTGCTGAGTAAGTTCGAGACGGAGATAAGGCCCTGTGCCTCGGAATGCAATTGCGCGTCGATTACGTTGATTAGCGCGGTTAGATCGGATGGCCGCGCGTGACGGCGTATCGAATGGTGGCCCATGTCAGCGCGGTCACCGCCATATCGCGCACAATCAGCGGGCGCAGCACGTCGGCATCGGCTGCGCCAAAGGGTGTGCTATAAAGTGCCAAGCCAGACAACGGCCCATCCAGTGAAATGATCAAAATGGCAAAGACGTTGTTGGCAAAGTGAAATCCCCAAGCCGCACCAAGGGATCCTGTTCTTGCGGTCAGATCAGCTGCGGCAAGCCCGAATAGGCCGGTGGCTGCCACAACATACCACGTGTTTAGCCCTGCGTTTTGCGGATCATAATGGGCCAACGCGAACAGCACTGTCGGGACCATCATCCACACCAATGGAGAAGAGAACCGTGCGGCCAGTTGTTGTTGAATATATCCGCGGAATAATATCTCCTCCGCGCCAGTCTGGACCAGAACACCCACTAGGGCGAGTGGCAGATACATCAGCCACATCGAACTACTCAGATTGGGTGCGGCGACATAATCTGCGGGGATTAGCGCCGACAGACCAAAGATGGCGGCACAAATCAGTGTGGCGATGGCAAAGTGCCGAACCAGATTACGCATCGGACCTAGTACTGTCAGGCTTGGGCGGGCATGCAAAATACGTGCGGCCAAGAACGGGCCGAGGCCAAGACCTACAAATGTTGACAGTAACAGCAGTGCGCTGGTTGGCGTTTCCGCCCGCGCTATCTGTGGGATCCAATATTCAACCCCAGAGACACCACCCAAGAGCAGCAAGATCAACATTATGCCAGCAAACCAGGCAATATAGACCAGCACGACCATCGCCAACCCAAGCAAGAGGCGCCAGAATTCTGGTCGCGCACGCGCTGGTGTGATGAAGGCCTCAAAGGCTGGGGGAATCATTGTGCGGATCACTGCCATTCGTTGTAACCTAGCGCGCGGGACAGTGTCGCGGCAATCATGCTTGTGCCGGTATTTATCGACGTCTATTCCAGAATCAGGACTTAATCGGGGAGAAGAGCAAATTCTTAAGCGCAATATCGATAAAGCCGGTCTACCAAGTCGCCATGTTACCGAAGGGCCATCACGTGCGCCGCATCGGTCATATCTTTACGCGATGGGCTTGGGCGATGAGGAAATTCATCAGCCTTTTGTTGGCGTCGCCACTTGCTGGAACGAAGCCGCCCCGTGCAATATTTCGTTAAGCCGTCAGGCGCAGGCCGTGAAATTGGGCGTCAAACACGCCAACGGCACGCCACGCGAGTTCACGACCATTACGGTGACAGATGGATTGGCGATGGGGCACGAAGGCATGCGGTCTTCACTGGCCTCGCGCGATGCAATCGCGGATACGGTTGAATTGACGATGCGCGGCCATTGCTATGATGCGATTGTGGGTCTTGCCGGCTGCGACAAATCGCTGCCCGGAATGATGATGGCGATGGTGCGTTTGAATACTCCGTCGGTCTTTATGTATGGTGGGTCGATCCTGCCGGGCCGGTTGAATGGCAAAGACGTGACCGTACAGGACGTGTTTGAGGCGGTTGGCGAACATCAGGCAGGCAATCTGAGCGATGAGGCGCTGCGCACTTTGGAGCGAGTGGCCTGCCCCTCTGCCGGTGCGTGCGGTGGTCAGTTCACAGCCAACACCATGGCGTGCGTCTCTGAGGCGATCGGATTGGCGCTGCCCAACTCTTCGGGCGCACCAGCACCCTATGAAAGCCGCGATCACTATGGAATGGCCTCTGGCCAGGCAGTGATCAACTTGCTGGAGAAAAACATTCGTGCGCGCGATATTGTTACGCTGAAATCGTTGCAAAATGCAGCCCGGATTGTGGCGTGTACCGGTGGCTCTACGAATGCGGGCCTGCATCTGCCAGCAATCGCACATGAAGCAGGGATCGATTTCAACCTTCAGGACGTCTGTGAGATCTTTCGCGAAACGCCTTACTTCGTCGATCTTAAGCCCGGTGGTCAGTATGTGGCCAAAGACCTGTTTGAGGCTGGCGGCGTTCCTGTCGTCATGAAGGAGCTGCGCAAGGCGGGACTGATGCACGAAGATTGCATGACCGTCACGGGCTACTCCATGGGCGAAGAGCTGGACAAGATTGATCGCGAAGCTGATGGCAAAGTGATCTATTCGGTCGCGACACCGCTAAGTGAAACAGGCGGTGTTGTCGGCCTGATTGGCAACCTTGCGCCTGATGGGGCGATTGTGAAGGTCGCCGGTATGACCGATGAGCAGCAGGTTTTCACTGGACCAGCGCGGATTTTTGAATGCGAAGAAGATGCGTTTGAGGCAGTTCAGGACCGGTCCTATGAGGAAGGCGACGTAATCGTCATTCGCAATGAGGGCCCAGCAGGTGGCCCCGGCATGCGCGAGATGTTGGCGACAACTTCGGCGCTGTCTGGTCAAGGTATGGGCAAGAAAGTTGCGCTAATCACTGATGGCCGCTTTTCTGGGGCGACGCGCGGTTTTTGCGTTGGCCATGTCGGACCGGAGGCCGCCCATGGGGGGCCGATCGCTCTGTTGAAGAACGGTGATATGATCACGTTAAACGCCCTGACAGGTGAGATCAGCGTCGCGCTAAGCGATGATGAGTTGGCGACCCGGCGGGCCAATTGGGCCGGTCCGCGTGAGACGATCTATGCGACAGGCGCATTGTGGAAATATGCGCAATTGGTGGGTTCGGCACGCTTTGGCGCGATCACCCATCCCGGCGGCAAAAAGGAGAAGCATGTCTACATGGACATTTAACTCAGTCCTGAAGGGCGCCCTGTGTGGGGCGCTCTTTATGGTCAGCGCCTGCGGCGGTGCTGGTCCAAGGACCGGAGGAGGGACACAACCTTCTCCGCGTGAGGTGAGCGTAACAAGTGATCAGCTGGTAGTCACAGGCCCCGATGGGTTCTGTATTGATCCTAGTGGCACCCGTGACAGGCAAACCACAGCGTTTGTGCTGCTTGGAAATTGTGCCGTGATTGCAAATTCTCGCGGGCAGGATCAGCCGGACGTGAACGCCGTCTTGACGGCATCGGTATCGGACGCCGACCCGGCGCAGACGCTGCGTGCAGCGATCCCAGACCTTGACGTATTTTTCCGATCCGAACAGGGCCTCAGCTTGCTGAGCCGATCGTCCAACCCAACCTCTGTTGAAGTGTTGGACAGTTTTCATCAGGGCGACGTCTATTTTGTGCAAGCCAGTGACAGTAGCCAAGGGATTGTCGGTGGGCTAAATGCGGAATTCTGGCGCGCATATCAAGATATTGGCGCGCGGATTGTGACGCTATCGGTGCTAAGTTTTGAAGATCAACCGGTCAGCACGGAGGTTAGTCTACAGATGTTGCGTGCCTTCAGTGTCGCAATAGCAGACGCCAATTTGACAAGTGCTGTAGCTCTGACCAGTGTGGGTTCTGCGTCACCAACTGTGGATATTTCGCAACCGCTATCAACGGAATCTCGCCCATCCGACGGAACGCTCTGGAATGTTGGCCTGTTTCGGAGAATACTCCGGTAACTAAGATCGGATAGAAATCCGGCACTGAGAAAAGGTAAATTTATGGTGCAGCAGGTGATGGGATACTTTGAAAAACGCCGGACAGACCGGAGCCTGAAATGGTGGGCCGCGCTTGCCGATCAGGCGCTTGCGTTGCCGCCGAACCAACTGAAATCCTTGCACAGCCAAGCGTGCGCCCTGCGTCGCAAGCTTGATCGCATCAGCATCACTGCTGAAGCGCGGACAATGGAATTACAGTCACAAAATGATGGAATTGTCCGGCCGAATCAGTGCGACTGGGCCTATCGTCCGCAGCCTTGGGCGCTGCCGATGATGCCGGCAGGTCAAGTCGGAGTGCCCTCACCCCAATCCATGGGCACTGAGATGAAATTGTTTCATGACTCTTTAGACTCCGAAGTGACTTATCGGCAGATCCGCAATAACCGGCCCGGTTCTGTTGCGCCGTTTGGCTTGCGGCTGGATGTCTTGCGGTTCGGCGGCTCGTTTTTATCGCTGGTGCAGGACTTGCCGGCTGAGGCGGTTAAGGGGCTTACGCGCAACCATATTCTCAACGTATCACTTGATCTAGATCTGGAGCATCCGTTGGAAGTCTACGCCCGGCTTAATATCCAGCATGGACCCAATACTGAACAGATGGTGCGCGAATTGTCGAAATCCGGGCCGTTGACAGTTGCTGAGTTTGACCTCGCCTATTCAAACATCAACGAAAAGCGGCTTGAGAAAATGTGGGTTGATTTGATCTTTGAGGGGCCGCAAATGAACCAGATTAGCATCAATGATTTTACACTGACCCGCGCGCCGCGCGCCGATCTGTGACGGAGTAGTGAGACTATGGGTAACCAAGTCCTGACAAAAACGCGTCTGACGACGGGTCGATACGAAGGTATTCTGAGCGGGTCATCCAGAGTCCCAATCATTGAAGTCGTGCATATGGATCGGGTTATTGGAATAGCCCAGACGGTTGCCATAGAGGCAAAGCCAGATCAGTTCTTGGTCAGTTATGCCCTTCCGCCAGAAGTTTTGAGCGATGGGATGCAGATAGTTGTGTTGCGCAGTGCCGCGGACGCGACCCCGCTTGATGTCATTGCTATCTTGGCGGGTGAGCCGCTGGAGCAAGATTTACGCGCTGAGATCGCCTTGATGCGTGTCGAACTGGATATGTTTAAACGCGCGTTCCGTCGTCATTGTGTAGAGACCGGCGAAGACTGAGATTCCTGTGCTTCGAATATCAATCCTAAACAGATCTGGTGTCATATATATTTGGACATGACGTTCATTTTTCCAAATCAGACCAAAGGCCTTGACCTGAAATTTCAAGTGTATGTGGGCTGGGGTTCGCAAGCGCTGGGTCTGACGCAGCGTTGTGCGTGACAACGACCCACAGAGGCGTCATCTTGAGGGCTGGGAGGATTTCATCATGGTACACGCGCAATATCCGCATCTTCTGGCACCGCTGGATCTTGGCTTCACCACGCTGAAAAACCGCGTGCTGATGGGTTCAATGCATACGGGCTTGGAGGAGACTAAGGACTGGCCCCGTGTGGCCGCGTTCTATGCGGAACGTGCAAAGGGTGGCGTTGCCCTGATGGTAACCGGTGGCATGGCCCCAAATCCAGAGGGTGGCGTGTTTTCGGGCGCTGCTGGGCTTTTTACCGAACAAGACATTACCAACCACCGGGTTGTGACGGATGCGGTTCATGACGCAGGTGGCAAGATCGCAATGCAGATCCTGCATGCTGGGCGTTATGCTTATGTGCCCAATTGCGTTGCGCCCTCGCCGATCAAATCCCCGATCTCACCGTTTCCGCCAATTGAGCTGGATGAGGCCGGGATCGAGAAGCAAATCGCTGATATTGCAACGGCAGCTGCGCGTGCAAAAGAGGCCGGATATGACGGTGTCGAAGTGATGGGCAGCGAAGGCTATTTCCTGAATCAGTTTCTGGTCACTCATACCAACAAGCGCACGGATCGCTGGGGTGGCTGCTATGAGAACCGGATGCGCCTGCCGATAGAGGTTATGCGCCGGGTGCGGGCCGCCGTGGGTGATGAGTTCATCGTCATCTTCCGGCTTAGCATGATGGACCTGATCCCCGATGGCTCTACCTGGGCCGAAGTTGTGCAGCTGGCCAAGGCAGTTGAGGCGGCAGGTGCGACGATCATCAATACTGGTATTGGTTGGCATGAGGCGCGCATACCGACGATCGCCACCAGTGTTCCGCGCAAGGCATTTGCCTGGGTCACGCAAAAGCTAATGGGTGAGGTCGGTATTCCGGTGATCACGTCGAACCGGATCAACATGCCTGATGTCGCCGAAGAGGTGCTTGCTGAGGGCTGTGCCGACATGGTGTCGATGGCGCGCCCATTTCTGGCAGATCCAGATTTCGTGAATAAGGCTGCTGCGGGCAAAGCCGATCAGATCGCGCCTTGCATTGCATGCAATCAGGCCTGCCTAGATCATACGTTCAGCGGAAAGTTGTCGTCATGTCTGGTGAACCCGCGTGCGTGCCATGAGTTGGAGCTGACCTATGCGCCGACCCAAACGCCAAAGACTATCGCCATTGTGGGCGCAGGCGCCGCAGGTCTTGCTACTGGTCTGGCCGCGGCTGAGCGGGGCCACTATGTGACCGTCTTTGAAAAGGCCAACCGCATCGGCGGTCAGCTGAATATGGCCCGTGAGATCCCTGGAAAAGAAGAGTTTCACGGATTGGTCCACTGGTTTGAGCGAATGGTTGAAACACGCGGCATCGATCTGCGGCTTGGGACTGCACCGGGTGTGGCTGAGCTAAGCAAATTTGATGAGGTGATCATTGCCACGGGCGTGATCCCGCGTGATCCTGGCATTCCCGGACAAGATGGCCCGAATGTCCTAAGCTATATTGATGTGCTTGCAGGCAAGGCCGAAGTTGGCAAACGCGTGGCTGTCATCGGGGCGGGTGGTATCGGGTTCGATGTCGCCGAATATTTGGTCCATGAAGGCGAAAGCCCGACCGAGAATGTTGCCCTGTGGCGCCAGGAATGGGGCGTCAGTGATCCTGAGACAGATCGCGGCGGTGTTGCACCTGAGGGACCTCAGCCAGTGGCTGCAGCTCGACAGGTCACAGTGTTACAACGCAAGCCTGAGAAACCGGGCAAGCGGTTGGGCAAGACCACCGGATGGATCCACCGCGCCAGCCTGAAGATGAAGAACGTCAAGATGATCGCGGGCGTAAACTATGAGCGGATTGATCAAGACGGGCTTTATCTCAGCTATGGCGAGGCTCGCGAACGCCCTGAGCTACTGGCCGTCGACACCATCGTGCTGTGTGCCGGCCAGCTGCCAGAGCGGAGCCTTGCCGATGCGCTAGAGGCTGCTGGGATCACGGCGCATGTGATTGGTGGGGCAGATTTCGCGTCAGAGCTAGATGCGAAGCGGGCAATCGATCAAGGCTCCCGCCTGGCCGCAACGCTTTAACTTTCCGTCACCAGCTTGAGATTCTGAATCAAGATTGTGTTCTTGGTGAGTTGGTTGATGTGGTTAATCGCTTGAAGGCGCTGTTGAGGCTATGAACGGCTAATATCCCTTAAAATAAAGGGTTTCGTCGTTGCCCCCCTGCCACATTTGCTGTTTCCATGCCATTAACGATCCTCGGTAATACCCGGCTTTAGCCTAGCTGGCTCCTAAATCGCGCCCCATTTCACCGCCATACAGAGAGAGGATCATTACAATTAATGGATAAGAATTTATGGACCGTCTCACCGAAATGGAAGCATTTGCCACTGTCGTGGATCAAGGGGGCTTCACGGACGCGGCCAAGAAGATGGGGATCTCCAAATCGGCGGTTTCTAAACATGTCTCAAGCCTTGAGAGCCGACTTGGCGCTCGGCTGTTAAACAGAACCACAAGACGCGTAAGCCCGACCGAGATTGGCCTGGCATATTATGACAGAGCTCGGCGCGTCCTGAATGACGCTGGTGAGGCTGATGCATTGGTAACGTCGATGCAATCGGCTCCATCTGGCATGTTGCGTGTCTCTGTCGCGACAGATTTTGGTGTGAACCATTTGTCGCCAATTTTGGGTGAATTCCTGCTCGCCTTCCCTGATATCACCGTCAACATGGTCCTCAATAACCGCTATGTTGAGCTGATCTCGGAAGGGTTTGACTTGGCGATCCGCGTTGGAGAGCTTGAAGACAGCTCCCTTCGTGCACGCAAACTGACTGAGACCCATAAACGCATGATCGGTTCGCCAAGGTATTTCGCTGCAAACGGGCGCCCTGAAAAGATTGATGATCTGAGTGATCACAAGCTGCTGCACTATTCCAATCAGGCGTCTGGCAATGTTTGGAAGCTGACCGCCCCATCGGGTGAAAAGCGTCAGGTTCGCACCGCAGGCTCATTAACTGTGAATGATGGGCAGTCCCTGCTGAATGCTGCAATTGGTGGGTTGGGCATCGCCTATCTGCCTAGCTTTCTTTACGCCGAATCTATCCGCCGCGGCCTGCTGGAAGACGCCATCCCCGAGCTTCCGATGGAGACCCAAGGCATCTACGCGGTCTACCCTCCGGGCCGCTACACTCAACCAAAAGTTCGGGCCTTCATCGATTTCCTAGTTGATCAGTTTCGCGGCAAAGGCCCTGAGGACTGGTAAGGTTTTCTACCATATTTCACGAAGTGCCACGCGAAGCGACTAGCGGGTTGAGGTGAGGATCACTTCGACCCGCCTATTTTTATCACGACCGTCCTCGCTGGTATTGTTGGCACGGGGCGACAAAAAGCCCACTCCTTCGGCACTGACCTGCGGCGCGGGAATACCCAATTGCCCGATCAAATGCTCGCGGACAGATTGGGCGCGCGCACGGCTAAGACGAACATTCTGGTCAAGCGCGCCTTCGGCATCGGTGTGGCCGACCAGTACAATCGACTCTTCAGGATTTTCCCGCAAGAATTGCGCCAGTGCGACAAGCGATGGATATGTATCGTTCGAAAGTGCAGAGGCGCCAGTATCAAATAGCAGATCTTCCAGAATGGCCGAACCAGAGACAACAAGATTCGAGGCAAGATTTTCGGACCCGACAAAAACGGGTGCCCGACTGGAGTTCGTAGCCTCAATTGTGGTGGTTTGGCTTCCTTGCGGCTCAACCAGCGTCAGCTGGATATAGCCAGTTGAACCACCCTTTGAGACGACCAGACTAACAAATTGGATCTCATCATCCAGATCGCGTTGCGCGGCAAAATAAGTGTAGTCACCCAAATCGACATGCATGATCGGTTCCAGTGCAAGATCCAGCGCATAGCGAAAATCAAATCCGCCGCATATCCTGTCTGTGCACGAAAACAGCGCGGAATACCCCGCTTCTGTGATCTGCCGGCTAAGAAGATCGGTCAGCTGCGCAGTGGTCCCACCAAACGACGGAACCTGCCAGACCATTTGTGTGACTGAACCCTCAGCAGCAACCATTGGCATTTCTGTTGGCGACCATGCCTCAACAGCGAGTCTATGGCTAGAAAATGGGGTGTTATATTGCAGCACAGAAGTTGCCGTGGATGGCAGTTCAAGTTCCAACGCTAGCAGCGGCATGGGAAGGCATGCCAGAAATGCGATATGAAGACCCCCGCGCGTCACCGGCTTTGGCTGTGATACTCAGGGTTCGGGCGCATATCGACCGCGGAGGCGACGCGGTTGGTCATGTTGAAGAATGCCGCGACCGAGGCGATGTCCCAGATGTCACGATCCGTAAAGCCCACATCGCGCAGCGCTTGGCGGTCGGCCTCTTCAACTGTTGCACTGGCGACGGTCATCTGCACGGCAAAGTCCAGCATTGCGCGCTGTCGTGGATCCAAGGGCGCGACCCGGTAGTTCATTACCAAAGCCTCACCAAGGGCAGGATCGCCGGACAATTGGCGCACAGCGGCGCCGTGGGCGACCAGACAGTAAAAGCATTTGTTCACCGAAGAGACGGCGACGGCGATCATCTCACGCTCCAGCTTGCTTAGGCCACTTTGGCCAAGCATCAGGTCGTTATAGAGGCCCGTAAATGAGTTCAGCTTTTCAATATCAAAGGCATAAGCGGATAGGACATTTGGCAACATGCCAAGCTTTTCTATACAGATATCAAAGTATTTCTGCGTATCTTCGGGCAACGGATCGACCGGGGAGAGGTCCAGCGCGGTAACAGTCGGTTTTGATTTACTCACGTTAAGCCTCATTTTATGCGATAATGGTAGTGTCCCATAACCTGCATCCCCAGTGAAGTGTAAAGCCCACGCGCGGGCGCATTTTTGCGCGTTGTCATCAGTGCGAACCACGGTGCGCCCTGAGTATGGGCCCAGTTCGCCGCCGCATGCATCATCGCAAGACCGACGCCATTACGCCGTGCAGAGGTGCGAACCTCTAGTGCGTGCAGCATTGCGATCTCTTTGTGTAGGGCGACATAAGTCGTGGCAACCGGATGATCGTTGTGCCGGCCCAGAATGGCGGTCTTGGGGCCGCCTGCCCGATGCATGACATCTAGCCGTGCGGCGCCAATCCCGCCCTCATTCCAAATCTCAGCCATGATCGCCAATGGTGGCCAGATCGGGAATGTTGACAGGGGTGGCGCCTGTGCCATCAAGTCCGGCGTTGGGCAGGCAAAGATGACAACTGGATCGATGACTTCATATCCACGGCTGGCAAGTGCTTGATCAAGGTCATCTTGACCGGGGCGCAGCATGAACAGGTGTGGCTGGTCCAGCGCGTCTTGGGCCGTCTCAGCCTGCGCGATGTCATCAAACGTCCACGGACCATCTGCCGTGATGGCGGCGACCCGTTTGCCACCGCCTTGACCGTCGCGTATCGTCCATGGCCCTACCCGGTGTATCTGGGCTGCTGGCCATGTCGCCTCTATGGCGTCAAAAAGAACATCGGGGCTGGGGATCATACGCCATCCGGAAAAAGGGCGTTAAGAGCCAAGATCGCATCGTCCACCTTAGCGGGCTCAATGCCCCGGATCACGATGTTGGACCCATAGACCCCGTCTTTGGTGAAGGGGTAGGACCCGAAGGACAGATCGGGCCGTGCCGCTGACAATGCAGCCAGCGGGCCAGCGATATCACCCTCCCCCCGCTGGATCCGAAGTGTCCGAGAGATCAGTGGCGCACCCCCGGTTAGCGTGGGCAGAACCGATGCGACCATTGCTTGAAACACCGAAGGGACCCCCGCCATGACGTGGACGTTTCGCAAAGTAAAGCCGGGGGCGACCGATACGGGATTATCGATTAACGTTGCCCCATCGGGGATCCGCGCCATCCGCAGCCGGGCGGCGTTCAGCGCCACCCCTGAGCGATCATAATGCGCCTGAAGCAGCGCGCGTGCATCAGCGCGGATATCGATATGCGTGTCAAACGCAGCGGCGATCCCGTCGGCGGTGATGTCATCATGGGTTGGACCAATGCCACCTGAGGTAAAGACATGGTCATATTGTGTGCTCAGCGTCTTTGTGGCGGCAACGATGGCGTCATGCACATCTGAGACGATGCGCACTTCCGTAAGATCAATCCCATACGCTGTCAGCTGACCAGCCAAATAATACATGTTGGCATCGCGCGTGCGCCCGGACAGGATCTCATCTCCGATGACCAGCATGGCGGCTGTTGGATTGCCCATCTGTTGTCCCTTCTTGCTGTGGCTTACTACTCGGGTATAGATCCGGGTTATGCGGTTTCAAACCCCCCTTATCCCAGCAACTCTGATCCGTCGCTACAAACGGTTCCTTGCCGATATCGAATTGTGGGACGGGACTGTTGCGACGGCGCATTGCCCGAACCCCGGATCGATGATGGGGCTACAAGAGCCGGGCATGCGGATTTGGGTTGAGCCAAACGACGACCCGCGCAAGAAGTTGAAATATGGGTGGCGTTTGGCTGAGTTACCGGGCGGACATTGGGCTGGGATCGACACAAGCCTGCCCAACAAGGTCGTGAAGGACGCGCTGCAGATGGGCGCTGTGGCTGAGCTGTCCGGCTATCAGACCGTCCTGGCCGAGGTGAAGTATGGCACCAACAGTCGGGTTGATTTTTTGCTGCGCCAGCCGGATCTGCCTGATGCCTATGTTGAGGTAAAGAGCGTCACGTTGTGGCGCCACGGTGATTTGGCCGAATTTCCTGACAGTGTGACCACCCGTGGCACCAAACATCTAGCCGATCTGACGGCGATGGTGGCGGCTGGGCAGCGCGCAGTCATGCTATATCTTGTGCAGCGGACAGGCTGCGCGCGTCTGAGCATGGCCGCAGATCTGGACCCGACTTATGCCACTGCATTTGATGCTGCGCGCAACGCCGGTGTAGAGATGATTTGCTATGATACCCGGATCAACGCCGAGGGCGTCTGGATCGCGAAACCGCTGCCCGTTGACGCTACCCCACAGAAGGTGTGACACCATCACTGGAAAACCCCCCTCATCTCACCTATTTTAGGTCGAAATGCTTACCGGAGTGCAGTTTTGGACGATTTTCGCGGCCGTTTGACAAAAGATGGCATCCGCATCCATCACGAAAAAGATTTTGCGGGCATGCGTGTGGCCGGTGCATTGGCTGCGCGTATTCTCGATGACATGATAGGTCTTGTGGTCCCTGGGATCACAACCGGTGATATTGACGCCGAAATTACCCGCATGGTCAAAGAGGCCGGCGCGATCTCGGCCACGATCGGTTACAAAGGCTATCAGCACGCGTCGTGCATCAGTGTGAACCACGTAGTGTGCCACGGCGTCCCTGGTACAGCGATCCCGCTCAATAAAGACGAAACAATATCAAAGACCCATGAAAAGCGGCGTGGGGATGACAGCCTTAAAGACGGCGATATTCTGAACATTGACGTCACCGTGATTGTTGACGGCTGGTTTGGCGATACTTCGCGGATGTATGTCGCGGGTGATCTGACCCGCAAGGCTGAGCGTCTGGTTGAAGTTACGCATGACGCTCTTTTAAAGGGTATTGAAGCGGTAAAGCCCGGAAACACATTTGGGGACATTGGCCATGCGATCCAGAGCTTTGTGGAAGGTAGCCGAATGTCAGTTGTCCGTGATTTTTGCGGCCACGGTTTAGGCCAAGTATTTCACGCGCCGCCCAATGTGCTGCACTACGGACGCCCTGGAGCTGGCCCAATGCTGGAAGAAGGTATGTTCTTTACCATCGAGCCTATGGTAAATTTGGGGCGGTCTGAGACCAAGGTTTTGGCTGATGACTGGACGGCTGTGACCCGTGACAAATCGCTGTCAGCGCAGTTTGAGCATTCAATTGGTGTTACAGCGACCGGATGCGAGATCTTTACCTTGTCGCCGGCAAACAGGTTCCACCCAACTTATTCAGTCTAGCTAAGGCCCTTTGCGTAACCATTCATTAAGCAGAATCGAGACAGGCTGTTTCGCATGTCTGATCAATTGTCTTTTCTGGGTGAAGGCCCTCAACCCAGCTTTGAGCTGATCGGTGCGCCTGTAGGTGTGCCGGCGGTCGCGCAAACCGTCGTAGCTGCTGCACGATCACCGCTAAAAAAATCTGAACTCGATGATTATCGCGGCGCCCATCGCATGCGTCTGCGCCAGCGGTTTGAACAGGGCGGCGCAGATGCGGTGCCTGACTATGAGCTTCTAGAGATGATCCTTTATCGCCCGCTGGCTCGCGTCGACACCAAGCCGATCGCAAAGCGCCTGATTAGTGAATTTGGGGATTTAAACCGGGTTTTAGCCGCCTCACCTGCGCGGCTGAAACGTGTCCACGGGGTCGGCGATGCTGTCGTCTTGGAACTGAAACTGATGGAAAGCGTTGGTCATCGGATGGCGCGTGCCAAGGTCATCGACAAACCGATTTTGTCGTCTTGGGATGCTTTGCTGGATTATTGCCGCGCCTCTATGGCGCACCGGGAATTGGAACAGTTTCGCGTGTTATATCTGGACCGCAAGAACTGCTTGATTGCGGATGATTTACAACAAACCGGCACTGTTGACCACGTACCCGTTTATCCGCGAGAGGTGGTTAAACGGGCGTTAGAGCTGAATGCATCAGCCTTGATCTTGGTGCACAATCACCCCTCGGGGGACCCGACGCCTTCTGAAAGTGACCTGACCATGACCCGCGCGATCTGTGATGCGGCTGAGGTTCTGGGGCTCGTTGTTCATGATCATCTGATTATTGGTAAGGCGCGTGAGATTAGTTTTCGCGCCGAAGGATACCTATAGCGCTAGCGCAGCCAGACCTCGACCCGGCGGTTCACCGCGCTGCCCCAGCTGGTGTCGTCGCATGCCATTGGCATCGCCTCGCCAAACGCTTCTACACGAAACCGCAAGCGATTAAGGTCAGCGGCTGCAGCCTCACGCATTACTGCGGTTCGCACCGCCTCAGCCCGTCCGCGTGACAGGCCAAGATTAAGCCTGGCGTCCCCGACGCCATCTGAGAACCCCACAAAGACCAATTCGCGCCCGTCAAATTCACCCCGCTCAATCGCGCGTGCCAGTCGCGAAACGGAGCTGCGCGAGGCCGCATCAAGATCTGTTGCACCCCCCGCAAAGCGGAATGTCGACGACAGACGGACTGTGCCTTGCTGGGCCGCCACGAGTTCCTGCAAATCCACTAGTGACACCTCATCGCCAGCCGCCGCGATGGCGTTGGTCAAGCGCACGCCTTGTGCAGAGACAGGTATTTGGGCGATTGATTGGTTCACAAAACCTGACCGGCGAACAATTCTTTCAGCTGTCTGGCCCTCAAGAAACTCTAGGAATTCCCGCACCAACTGCGGCAGGCGCCGCGCGGGCGTGTAGAGATACAGCGGCGCTGTCAATGGATAGTCCTCAGCCTTTAATGTGGCTGGCGTGGCAAACAAAACAAAACCGCAGCTTCCGCTAAGGGGCAGTGCGCGGGCATTTCCAATCGATGAAAAGCTAGTGACCCCGATAGCATAAGGATCGCGCGCTACGGCCGCGGCCAGATCGCGCGTAGTTTCATGACGTGGGATGTCCGGGCGCAAGCCCATCTCAACCGGTAGCAGGATCCGATCTGCAAAGGCCTGTGCAAGACCCGAGTCACGTTCCATCAGATGCGGTACAATCGGCGCGTCCGGTCCGCCGACATCCAGCCAATTCACAATCTCACCGGCATAAATTGCTGCAAGATCCGGGAGTGTCAGGTCCGCGACTGGGTTTGAGGGGGCAACGATCGGGACTAGTGCGTCAAGGCCCAACACCCGACTGCGGCGATCTAGAGTCAGCTCTCCCAGATCGGTTGCCAGTGCGGCGACGCGTTCAGCCGCCGAGGGTTCGCGCAACGCCAACGCGATATCTGCCTCACGGTTTAAAAGCGCGTCAAAGCCGTCATTGGTGGTGGTGCCGACCAACGTAAAGCGAGCGGCCTCTGTTTCATCGGCGGTGCGGATCAAAACGAATGTTGCGGTTGTATTGGAGACGATATCGCGTCGCAGGCGCATCCCACGCTCATTTGCAAAGGCCTCAATCAATGCGGGTAGCAACATGTCCGTTATAGTTCGTGCGCCGACGAATCGTCCCTCGGCAACATAGTTCTCTAGATCTGGGCAACCGGGCCCTTCGCAAGACACGCCCTGTGCCGAAACTGTCA
This sequence comes from Paracoccaceae bacterium, assembly GCA_047623825.1. GTDB lineage: Bacteria > Pseudomonadota > Alphaproteobacteria > Rhodobacterales > Rhodobacteraceae > JBLHOS01. Next base: position 17,636 of record JBLHOS010000010.1, read on the forward strand.
GCGGCCCATAGACGGTGTCAACGCGGTAAAACTCACCATCAAACGCAATTAAGGTGCCGTCGAGGGCAACTGATCCATCGAAAGATCGCAATGCTACGTCTTGCGCCCAACTGGGCGCTGTATGGGACAAAGTGAAGATGCAAAGGGCGACCCCGAAAGCCGCCCTGATCCGTGATAACATTGGGTCCGCGCCTGATGGGTCAGTTGGCCGCAACTCTCAGGTCCCGGAGCAGATTTTGCAACACCAGAAAATCACCAACCGCATCGCATTCCGGCAAGGTGAAGGTCAGTTCGATAACTGCGACGGCTCCGTCTTGTTCAGTTTGCAGGGTGCGGGCCATGGTTTGTTGGCCGCAATTGGCGTTTGTGATCGGGGCCTCGATCGTCAGGCGAACAACGCCGTCTTGAAGCACAGTGTCGCGCGGAAAGGTGTAAATCTGGGCGGCCATCGCATCCTCCAGTCCCTCAAGGCCCAGAACAGTGACAAAGCCGCCGTCGCCTGCGATTGCGTGATCGACCATGCCGGGTGTCTCTTGCCAGATATGGCCGCTCTCGCCGTAGTTGGCACCAAATTCCAGGGCGTGCAGTTCTAGACCGCGTTCACCATTCCATTGCACGCCGACCCGCTCATACTGTGACAGGTCCGGTACAGCGACGAGGGCAGTCTCGCGGCTACCGTCAGGCATACGGATCGTGAAGAAGGCAGGTGTTTCAAAGACAGGCACATTCAGCGTCAGGATCCCGAGAGCATCATTTGTGGCCGTCAGGGTCAGGCCAGAATGTTCAATCACGATGCGTGTCTCTGGTTGGCAGGGGGAGATTATGTCAAGGGCGACCATCGCGGCGCGCTGGGCCTCGGCTGAGACGGTCAGACCGCATGGCAGACCAAAGGCGCTGAACTGTTGATCGGTCAACGTGCCGGCCGCTGGGCCCGAAACCTGTGCAAGGTGTTCGGCCAAGGCGTCACCCGGCTGGAGTAGTTCTGGTGCGCTCAGGGATGCCTCAGGCGCCGTGGGCACGGTCTGTGGTGGATCCAAAACCGGTGCTCCACCAACATTCGTCATTTCTAGGACGGGTGGTTGCGCTGGCGCTTGCTGGGCCTGAATGACACCAATATTCATGCTGAGGGTGCCTAAGACGACGACACTGACCCCGATAGATAGAATACTGATGATACGAACACTGATTGCCATGGTTGCCTCCGGCTTTTGATTTCTGTCAAGATGGTCGGCGACTAAGGCAAATTTTGGGTCTTATTGGACTGAATTTATGATAAATCATCAAAAAACCGAAAGATTGGACAGGCAAAAGGCGACATCGCCGCGCCTATTCTACGAGGTCTTGTGGTTCAAGATAAAAGGCAGCCTAGGCTGCCTTTTTTATGCCGTACTCTAAGATGTTTAGGACAATTTGCCGTGGCAGTGCTTGAACTTATTTCCTGAGCCGCACGGGCAAGCGTCGTTTCGTCCTGGATTGCCCCATGTCTTGGCGTCCTGCTCATCGAAACTGTTGATCAGTGGGGTTAGTTCCTCGGTTGGGGCAGGTGCGATCTGGGCGGCGGTCTCATTGGCGCGTTGCTGAGCCTGCAATTGACGGATCAGCTGTTCTTGCTGCTCGGGCGATAGTGGCTGCAGCTTGGCCAAACGCTCCGTTACGTCTGAGCGGAGGCTGTCGAGCATGCTACCAAACATCTGGAAGCCCTCAGTCTTGTATTCGTTCAGCGGATCGCGCTGGGCATAGCCGCGGAACCCAACAACTGAGCGCAGGTGGTCAAGCGTCAACAAATGCTCACGCCATTTGGCGTCAATAGTTTGCAGCAAGACCTGCTTTTCAATGTTGCGCATCTGCTCGGGCCCGAACTTCACGGCCTTTTGTGCCATATATTCATCGGCGGACTTTTCCAGACGCTCTTGAATATCAGCGTCGTCAACGCCCTCTTCGTTAGCCCATTCAACGACATTGACGTCGATGCCCAAACGCGCTTGTGCGGCGGCTTGCAGACCTTCGGTATCCCATTGGTCCGCATAGGTTTTAAGCGGCATGAATTCGTCGACCATATCCGAAATCACTTGATAGCGCATGTCGCGAGCAATCTCGGCGATGTCTTCGGCCTTCATGATTTCCATGCGCTGCTCAAAGATCGCTTTGCGCTGGTCGTTCATAACGTCGTCAAATTTCAGCAATTGCTTGCGGATATCAAAGTTGCGGCCCTCTACCTTGGCCTGCGCCTTTTCCAGCGATTTGTTGACCCATGGGTGAACGATGGCTTCGCCCTCTTTCATGCCCAATGTCGACAGCATCTTATCTAACCGGTCAGATCCGAAAATCCGCATCAGGTCATCTTCGAGCGACAAGAAGAACGAGGACCGACCGGGATCACCCTGTCGACCGGAACGGCCACGCAACTGGTTGTCGATCCTCCGACTTTCATGGCGCTCAGAAGCCAAAACATAAAGGCCACCGGCGGCGATTACCTTTTGTTTATCGTCAACGACTTCTTGTTCAATCCGGGCGCGGAGCTCATCTGGATGTGCTTCGGGATCTTCGGCCATAGCCTGCATCACGCGCATTTCTACATTGCCGCCCAGCTGAATGTCGGTCCCGCGTCCGGCCATATTGGTGGCGATGGTCACGGCCGAAAATTTGCCTGCATCGGCCACGATCTGGGCCTCTTGCTCATGCTGGCGGGCGTTCAGGACGTTGTGGGGCAGGTTTTCTTCGGTCAGCATCTTGCTGATCATTTCCGATTTCTCGATCGAGGTTGTGCCGACAAGGACTGGCTGGCCCTTGGAATGCGCCTCTTTGATCTGCTCAAGGATGCCGGCGTATTTCTCACCAGCTGTTCGGTAAACCTGATCATCTTCGTCAATACGTGCAATTGGGCGATTGGTGGGAACTTCGATCACGCCCAAACCGTAGATAGTGCCAAACTCTTCTGCCTCTGTTGCGGCGGTTCCGGTCATCCCAGCCAGTTTGTTATACAGGCGGAAGTAGTTCTGGAAGGTCACAGAGGCGAGTGTCACGTTCTCGGGCTGGATCTTGGCGCCCTCCTTGGCCTCAATCGCCTGGTGCAAGCCGTCCGACATGCGACGACCCGCCATCATGCGACCAGTAAATTCGTCGATAAGGACCACTTCGTCATTACGAACGATATAATCCTTATCCCTTTGAAACATCTTGTGGGCTCGCAACGCATTGGTCACGTGGTGCACGATCGTTGTGCTTTCGGGATCATAAAGACTTTGACCTTCTGGCAGGATGCCAACTTCAAGCAGGCGCTTTTCCATGAATTCGTTGCCTTCGTCGGTGAAGGAAATCGATTTGGTTTTTTCGTCGTGGTTAAAGTGCGAGTCTAGGATCTCGGGGACGATGGCATTGACGCTTACATAAAGCTCCGACCTGTCCTCAGACGGGCCCGAGATGATCAGCGGTGTTCGCGCTTCATCAATCAGGATCGAATCAACCTCATCTACGATCGCGTAGTTGTGCCCGCGCTGTCCCATGTCCTTGAGGTTTGAGCGCATGTTGTCGCGCAGATAGTCAAAACCCAGTTCATTATTGGTGGCATAGGTGATGTCAGCGGCATAGGCCCCGCGCTTTTCAGCGTCTGGCTGGCGGGGATATACAACCCCGGTAGTCAGCCCAAGCGCCGAATAAACTTTGCTCATCCATTCTGCATCGCGCTTGGCCAGGTAGTCATTAACCGTGACGATATGCACGCCATCGCCCGTCAAGGCGTTCAGGTAGGCTGGGAAGGTCGCAACGAGGGTCTTGCCCTCACCAGTCTTCATTTCAGAGATATTGCCCTGATGTAGGAAGATTGCGCCAACAAGCTGTGTGTCAAAGGCCCGCAGACCCAAAGAACGGCGGGCAGCTTCGCGGCAATTGGCAAACGCTTCGGGCAGCAAATTATCCAGACTTTCACCTGCTTTGGCGCGCGTCCTTAGATCTTCGGTTTTGGCGAGGATCTCCGCATCGGTCTGTTTTTCAAATTCCGGCTCCAACGCGTTGATCTTTTCGACCAAAGGGCGTGTTGCTTTGACCTTGCGATCATTGGGCGAACCAAAGACCTTTTTTGTGATTGTTCCAAGCCCAAGCATTCTATCGTTCGCCTTCCGCGTAGTGGCCCGTCATCGGACGTGCCCTCATCAAATCGTGTGGTCGTTCGGGTTGTTTGCCCTCGCCCTGCAGTTTAGAACACCGGGCAAGATAGGCATGGCCCCCGTAGAAGAACCCGAAATGGACATAAGGGCCAGCCGGAAATGTGTCAACGCGGCCCGCCATATCATTGGGTCAGGAAACAAAGGACTTCGCTTATGAAACGACTTCTTGCCAGCGCCGCATTGGCGGCCCTTTTGGTTGGGCCAGTCAGCGCGCAAGATGCTGGAACGGTCTTGGCCACAGTTAATGGCACCGAAATCACGCTTGGTCATCTGATCGCGATGCAAGCGCAATTACCTGATCAATATCGACAATTGGCTGATGACGTCCTGTTTAGTGGCATGTTGGAGCAACTGGTTCAGCAAGAAGTGATCGCCAGCGTTGCGCGCGAAAGTCTAAGCATGCGTGCCGAGATCGGCCTGCAAAATGAACAGCGGGCATATCTGGCCTCAACTTTGATCGAACAGATTGCCGCTGAAGAAATTTCAGAGGCCGATCTTCAGGCCGAATATGACGCGGTTTACGGCAGTATTGAGCCTGTGCAGGAATTCAATGCGTCCCACATTTTGGTGGAGACTGAAGAGGAAGCCACGGCCCTAATTGTTGAGCTGGAAGCTGGTGGCGATTTCGCTGAGCTCGCGGCGATCCATTCGACCGGTCCATCCGGCCCAAATGGTGGTCAACTGGGTTGGTTTACGGCTGGCATGATGGTCCCGACCTTTGAAGCGGCTGTTTTTGAGCTGGAAGTTGGTGAAGTTTCCGCCCCTGTTGAGACGCAGTTTGGCTGGCATATCGTGACACTGGTCGATGTTCGTGATCTGGCCGCGCCCTTACTGGAGGACGTACAGGGTGAGCTGATCGAGAGTCTTCAGCGGACTCGTGTAGATCAGCGTGTTATTGAGCTGACTGACGCTGCTGACGTCGTGCGCCCAGAAATTACGATTGACGTCAGTGCTATCCGCGATGTCAGTCTGCTGGATCAATAAGTCCGTCCAATATCCATCCACATAACATGCGGGGCCTGATATGAGTGCGCCTTCTATCTCTCCTTTGGCCCCAAAGGGTGGGTTTCCAGACCTGCCCGCCATCGCTGGGGTTCGCTATGCGGCCGCCGCCGCAGGCATACGCTACAAGGGTCGCGATGATGTGATGCTGATAGAGATTGCACCGGGGGCAAGCGTCGCCGGTGTTTTCACAACCTCCTCAACCCGCGCCGCCCCGGTTCTGGATTGTGAGATTAAACTTGCCACCCAGCCCGACGGGTTGGATGCCGGGTTTGCAATTATCGTGAATTCTGGAAACGCCAACGCCTTTACCGGCCATGCGGGGCAGAAAACCGTTGATGATGTAACCTATGAAGTTGCCGCGATGTTGGCCCTGCCTCAGTCGCATGTCTTCTCGGCCTCCACTGGCGTGATCGGACAGCCGTTGCCGTCGGAGCGTATCATACATGCGCTGGCGACGTTGCGCGGTGGCCTGTCTGCTGATGCGATTGAGGCTGCTGCCCGCGCATTCATGACCACGGACACGTTTGCCAAGGGCGCGGGGGCGCAGGTTGAGGTTGATGGGCACATCGTCAAGATCGCCGGGATCGCCAAGGGGTCAGGCATGATCGCACCCGATATGGCAACGATGCTGGTTTATATTTTTACCGACGCCAAGATTAGCCAACCGATTCTGCAATCGATGCTGAATGATCTGAATGCAGTGACCTTCAATGCGATTACTGTAGATGGCGATACTTCGACCTCTGATACGTTGATGATTGCCGCAACTGGTGTCGTCGAGATGCCAGAAATTACGTCTGTGACGTCAACCGCGGGCATTGCGTTTGCGCAGGCACTGGGCAGTGTGATGAAGGATTTGGCGCTGCAAGTCGTGCGCGACGGCGAGGGTGCGACCAAGCTGGTTGAGATCAGAGTGACCGGCGCCACGTCTGATGCGGACGCGGTCAAAGTTGCCAGATCGATTGCAAATTCCCCATTGGTGAAAACGGCTATTGCTGGCGAAGATCCCAATTGGGGGCGCATCGTCATGGCAGTTGGAAAATCAGGGGCTGTGGCGGACCGTGATTTGCTCAAAATCTCGTTTGGTGATGTTTTGGTTGCAGAAAAGGGCTGGGTCTCAGCCACTTATTCTGAAGAGGCAGGTGCCGCCTATATGCGAAATGAAGAGCTGTTGTTGGACGTAGATCTGGGTTTGGGGGCAGGCTCCGCCACAGTCTGGACCTGCGATCTGACCCACGCCTACATCACAATTAACGCGGATTACCGGTCTTGAAGGTTGTCTTGGTCGCAGCAGTTGCCCTGATCGACAAAGACGGACGGGTGCTTTTGGCGCAGCGTCCGCCCGGCAAAAGCATGGCCGGACTTTGGGAATTTCCCGGCGGCAAAGTCGAGGTGGGTGAGACGCCCGAGGTTGCCTTGGTACGTGAGCTTGAAGAGGAGTTGGGGATCAATACTTGGGAAAGCTGCCTGGCGCCGCTCACGTTCGCGTCACACAGTTATGACGATTTTCACCTTTTAATGCCGCTATTTGCCTGTCGAAAATGGCAAGGAATTCCATCTGCGCGTGAGGGGCAAATGTTGAAATGGGTCTATCCGAAAGCATTGCGTGACTATCCGATGCCTGCAGCTGACATCCCATTAATCCCAATTTTGTGCGATTGGATTTAGCTAAAATCCTGAAATATAACACGAATCTGCCTTCCATTCAGAAATAGGCAAAACCTTGATATAATTTGTTTCTCCAGCCGCGTCTTTGCCCTACAGTAAATAGTATACAGTTTATTGGGGGATATTTCTGTGCTTAAGACTATCGTTGTTGGGACGTGCGTTTCCGTCCAAGGGGTCTTTGTTCGTAACCTGCCAAATGGGAAAATAGTTGTCCGTGTGGGCGATCGTGATTTTTCAGGCTACCCTGTTGGGGGGGCTCTCGCAGCCTGAGGTCGATTTGGGCGTCTTACTTTGACACCCATCCCTGAAGGTTCTCATCAACCACCTGTGCCAGTGCATTTATATGCGCCCCTTCGTCGTTTAGGCATGGGATGTAGGTAAATTTCAGCCCTCCCGCCCCCTCAAAACTTTCCTTGATCTCTTCGTTGATCTCCTCCAGCGTTTCGATGCAATCGGACGAGAACGCAGGCGCAATCACGGCAATATTCTTTTTGCCTTGCTCCGCCAGACGAGCAACTTCTTTGACGGTATAAGGCTGTAGCCATTCCTCCGGACCGAAACGTGACTGAAATGTCGTTTTGATTTCGGTATCAGCCCAGCCCAAACGTTCCTTTAACAGGCGCGTCGTTTTCTGGCATTGGCAGTGATAGGGATCACCCTCCATCAGATAGCGTTTCGGTACACCGTGAAAAGAGCATACCAGAAGGTCTGGACGATCTTCGATGGCCGCATAAGCCCGCTCAACTGATTGTGCCAGCGCCTCTATATAGGCTGGATGCTCAAAATATGGCTCTACGGTGCGGACAATCGGTTGCCATTTCACGTCCCTCAGCGAGCGAAAGAATTCATCACACGCTGTGGCGGATGTTGCGCCAGCATATTGCGGATAAAGTGGGAAAAAGAGGATCTTTTGACAGCCCTGCGCCAGAAGCGCATCAACCTTGGATTTGGTCGACGGGTTGCCGTAACGCATGCAATAATCAACGATGACCTGATCGCCGTAACGTTCCTGCATCGCCTCAGCCATTTTGGCGGTCTGCGCTTTGGTGATCGTCGCCAGCGGGCTTTCACCTTTGTCGTGGTTCCAGATCGATTTGTACGCCCTACCGGATGAAAAGGGTCGTTTCGTCAGAATGACCAACTGAAGTAGTGGTTGCCAGATCCATGGGCTGTAATCGATGACCCGGCGGTCAGACAGAAACTCATTCAGGTACCGACGCATCGCCCAATAGGTGTAGTCATCTGGTGTCCCCAGATTTGACAGCAGAACGCCGATCTTTCCAAATTTGACCGGTGGATGATCAGCAGGCGCGTGTTCAAGTGTGGCGTTTGGTGTTGGCATCATGTTCATTTTACTCGGAGCCTCATTTGAGATCGCGGTCTAGGACCGGCGTTGCTGTGTCGTCAAACTCTGTTGTGCGAAGTGCGTCGGCAAGGCGCGCCTTTGCACTTCCGGGGCGTAACGGCTTTTGTTGACTGGCATCGGGCGCCCAGCCGGTGAGAAAGATCAAATCAAAGGTCGCGCGGATCCGGTTGTCCTCTGCAGGGAAATTCGCAGCATACAGCGTTGTGGCATGTGCAAATAAAGCACGACTGGAAAAAGAACGATGCCGCGCGCTGAGAGCATTTGTCTCTCCCATGGCGCGCAGATCGGCGACCAGATCAATAAGGCCGCGATACGTGACGTGGCGCTGCAAAACATCTGCGACAGGCAGGGCAAGGCCTGCGCGCTGCAACAATCCGCCTAGATCACGTACCTCACCCATTGGGGCCACACGGGGCGACAGGCCACTTGTCAGGTCAATTTCGGCTTGGCCCAGAACCGCGCGAAGCTCATTTAACGTTTCGCCGCCGAACATCGCCACCAGCAAAAGGCCGTCGGGCTTTAGCGCATGCCTGCACTGGATCAACTGGCCGACCGGATCGTTTGCCCAATGTAGGCCCATTCCATGGATGATCAGATCATGAGAATTGGGGGCTAAATCCAAGACATCATCATCTGCCACAATCTTGGCACCAGCCACAACATCGCCCCAAACATTCGCAAAAGGCGTGACAATTGCTGGCTTGGTAAACGTTCTGTTAACGTCGATGAGTCTTTCTTTAATCTCGAAGATAGCATCGTCATGCAAAAACTGCGCTGACGCGATATCACCGCGCGCCCGGTGACGTGCAAGGGCTGTGAGGTCCACAAGTTGGGTCGGCGCGGTCGGTGTCATGACGGTCCTGTCGGTTTCTCAGAGCAACTTAGGAGGCTCCAGTGAGATTGCAAACTGCTCTGCATGCGGTGTTTCCGCCTGAATGCCTGACTTGTGAGGCGCGTGTCGATACGGATTTCGCACTTTGTGGGGCGTGCTGGATCGAAACACCATTCATCACAGGGGCGATTTGCCAACTGTGTGGTGTGGGATTGCCCGGCGCCGATGAGGAGGAGGACCTTCATTGTGACGATTGCCGCAGCATCGCGCGGCCTTGGCACCGTGGACGTGCTGTCTTTAGTTATGCAGGCAATGCCCGGTCAATGGTTCTTGCGCTCAAGCATGGGGACCGGCCTGCGATTGCGCGTGCGGCCGGCGGTTGGTTGGCGCGCGCGGCGGCACCACTTGTCACACCGCAAACCGTGATTGTACCGATCCCACTGCATTGGATGCGACTGGCTAAGCGGCGCTATAATCAATCGGCCCTGTTAGCACAGGCTCTGGGTCGCGCGATCGAAATTCCGGTGCTGCCGGATGCGATTCAGCGCCATGTTGCGACCGCATCATTGGATGGGTTGGACCGTGAGGCGCGGTTCAAAATGGTGAGCGACTGTATTCGTCCACACCCGCGCCACAGTGTGGATCTAGTTGGAAAAGATGTGATTTTGGTCGATGACGTCATGACGTCAGGGGCTACTTTTGCCGCCGCAACTGAGGCCTGTCGGCAAGCCGGTGCGATCACAACCTGTGTGATTGCCCTAGCGCGCGTTGCCAAGGATGCCTAATTGGCTAGTCTGAACAAAAGCCCAAGGAATGAAACTATGCAGACAGTTGAAATTTACACTTCGCCGCTTTGCGGATTTTGCCATGCCGCAAAGCGGATGCTGAATGACAAAGGGATCAGCTTTGCTGAGTATGATGTGGGCCGTAATCCCGACAAACGTCAGGAAATGCTGGGTCGTGCCAATGGTCGCCACACAGTTCCGCAGATCTTTATCGGTGATAATCATGTCGGTGGATACGATGATATGGCAACGCTTGAGCGGAACGGCAAGCTCGATCTGATGCTGAACAGCTGATGTGATGCGCGCAGCTTTGGTACAGATGACGTCGACCGATATCCCGGCCGAGAATGTTACAAGCGTCCTTGAGGCGTTGAAAATCGCCAAAGCGGGCGGGGCTGATTTTGTCTTGACCCCTGAGGTCACTAATTGCCTGTCCACCAGCCGGGCCCATCAAGAACAAGTCTTAAGCGCGCAAGAGGATGATCTGGTTCTGGCGGCAGTCCGTACGGCTGCCGCGGATCTGGGCCTATGGGTTTTAATCGGTTCCTGTGCGCTGAAGACAACAGATGTCGATGGCCGTTTTGCCAACCGGTCCTTGCTGATCTCCGACACGGGCGATCTGGTGGCTTATTATGACAAGATCCATATGTTCGACGTGGACCTCAGCGAAACAGAGACCTATCGCGAGTCTGAGGGATACCGCCCTGGCGATCGAGCAGTGACGACCCAGACGCCATTTGGGATGCTGGGATTTACCATTTGTTATGATGTGCGATTTCCCGCCCTGCACCGGCAGTTGGCTCAAGAGGGTGCACAGATCCTGACTTCACCCGCTGCATTCTCTTATCTGACCGGACAGGCGCATTGGGAGACGCTGTTGCGCGCCCGCGCGATCGAGACCGGGTGTTTTGTATTGGCCCCGGCGCAGACCGGTATTCATCCCAGCACAACCGGATCAACCCGGCAAACCCATGGCCACAGTCTGGCAATCGCCCCTTGGGGGGAAATCTTGCTGGATGCCGGAACAGAGCCCGGCGTCTACTTTGTCGATATCGATTTGGACCGAGTGTCAGGGGCGCGACGCCGTGTCCCGTCCCTGACGCACGATAGATCGTATCATATCACAAAATGAAAACTCCCAAAGACTCCCTTGCCGTCGCGCTGTTCAGTGAGATTTTTATGGCGGACCAACTGGCCCGGAATCGCCTGTCCAAGGCGCTGCCCAAGGGTATGGAGCTTAGCCATTTTTCAGTTCTGAACCATTTGGCGCGTGGCACTGAGGAACGCACACCGGCGCAATTGGCCAAGTCGTTCCATGTGACGCGCGGCGCGATGACCAACACGTTGGGTAAATTGGAGTGGGCCGGCCACGTACATATCCGACCGGACTGGGATGACGCGCGTCGCAAACTCGTCTCGATCAGCCCGGCGGGACGCGCCGCGCGTGATGTGGCCCTAGAGGCGATTACGCCGATCCTAAGTGCAAGCCTGACAGAGATTGGCACTGAACGTGTGCGCGCCGCCTTGCCCGTAATCCGGGAGTTGCGCGTACGCCTTGAGAGCGAGTCCTAGCGCTTTAGGCTGGCAGTCACGTAATTGACGCTCAGATCGCGGTCCGACAGCGACCATGTCCAGGCCACCGGGTTGAAGACAAAACCCTTACGATCCACGGGATCAAGCCCGGCGGCCCGAATCAATCCGTACAGCTCCTCCGGTGTTATGAATTTTTGCCAATCATGCGTGCCTTTGGGCAGCCAGCGCATAACGTATTCTGCACCAATGATCGCCATCGCAAAGCTTTTGGGATTGCGGTTGATGGTTGAGCAGATCATCAGCCCGCCGTGTTTCAAAAGTTCCTGACAGGCAGTCAAATAGCCTTGGGGATCGGCCACGTGTTCAACCACTTCCATGTTCAGCACGACGTCGAACTGTTCACCATCCGCTGCCATCGCCTCGGCAGTGGTAAAGCGATAATCGATCTCAAGCCCGGATTTCTCGGCATGAACCTGTGCCACTGGAATGTTGCGCGCCGCCGCATCAGCGCCAACAACAGTGGCACCCAGACGGGCCATCGGTTCGGCCAGCAAACCGCCACCGCAACCTATATCAAGGATCCGCAATCCCGCGAAAGGCAGGGCTGTTTTCAGGTCCCGGCCATATTCCGCAGCGATCTGGGATGTGATGTAATCCAACCTTGTCGGGTTCAGCATATGCAAGGGTTTGAATTTGCCCTTGGGATCCCACCATTCGGCGGCCATGGCTTCAAACTTGGCAATCTCGCCGCTGTCTACCGTCTGGGTGGCGGTGGTCATGGTGATCCCTTTCTTGTCTTGTCTATAATTGAGGCATGGTAGCTGGACCTTCTGGGTCTATATAGGTGTGGCATGGATAAGTTCTCAGGCCAAAAGCGCGCAGCAGCGCATCTGTTTCCGCCGATCGACCCGTTTGATCAGCGGATGTTGGATGTTGGCGATGGTCATCAGATCTATGTTGAGCAATGCGGGAACCCCAATGGCGCGCCTGTCGTGGTGTTGCATGGCGGGCCCGGCGGCGGATGTAGCCCGGCAATGCGCCGATATTTTGATCCTGAACATTGGCGGATCATCCTGTTTGATCAGCGTGGCTGTGGCCGGTCGCGGCCCCACGCTGCGATCAAGGACAATACGACGTGGCACCTTGTTGGCGATATTGAGCAGATCCGGAACACCCTTGAAATTGATCGGTGGGCCGTCTTTGGCGGCAGCTGGGGTGCTACGCTGGGTCTGGTCTATGCGCAGGCCCACCCGGCGCATGTGGCCTATCTGGCGCTTCGTGGTGTGTTCCTGTCGACCCGGCGCGAATTGAGTTGGTTCTATGGCGGCGGTGCTGGACAATTTTGGCCAGAACAATGGGCGCGGTTCACGGCGCTGGTGCCTGAGGATGAGCAGGACAATCTGATCGCGGCCTATAACCGGCGCTTGTTTTGCGGCGATCTGATGGTTGAGACCCGGTTTGCCCGAGCTTGGGCCGCTTGGGAAAATGCACTGGCCTCAATCGACAGCGATGGTGGCGGCGGGGAAAGCCCGGCGGACTATGCCCGCGCCTTTGCCCGGCTGGAAAACCACTATTTCATGAATTCCGGATTTCTGGAGGAGGACGGCCAGATCTTGCGGGACCTTCACCGAATAGCCCATATCCCGGGCACAATCGTGCAGGGTCGTTACGATATGATCTGCCCGCCGAAATCCGCCCATATGCTGGCCAAGGGTTGGCCTTCGGCAAAACTGCAAATGGTCAAATCGGCAGGCCATGCCCTGTCAGAACCCGGGATTAGCCAAGAATTGGTGCGGGTTATGAAGGCCGTCGGCCAACGTCGTGGGCGATTTGGCCTTTAAGGGGCCAAACGAAATAACTTGTAACGATTATACTGGCAAAACGTCGCGGCGGTGCGGGTGTTTTGAAACAATCTCTGGGCCAGTCGGTCTCGCCGTTTCTTCTTCATGATCGCCTTCAGAAACCCTGACAGCATGCCACGGATCATCGGCCTGGTCTGTGAAAGCGCTGTATCAACTTGCGTAATGGCGTGGCCAAAGACGTGGAAAAGACCCTGTTCCAACTCAACCGAGGGCGCGACAGCTTCGGTCAAATCGTGACAGGCGATGACGCTAATGTCGCGCTGCTCCAGCAACGTCTCCATCTTTGATAAGGTATGCCCTCCACCGACCTTTGAGGCGTCGGTATGGACAGCCCCTTCGTCAGTGCGAAAGCAATCACAGATCAGGATCTCACCACCTGTTTTCAGATGAGACTGGGCCTTGCTCAGCGCAAGCTCCATGGGAATGTATTGGAAGCTTTCTGAGAACAGGCAGAGATCATATTTGTCTGTGGTCTCAAATTCCTCGAACAGCATTTCATGCACATTCGCGTCTGGTGCATTCTCGCGGCACCGGCTGGCAAGGAACGCACTTGGGATGACGATGTCGATGTGATGGCCAAGGGCACACAGCTTTCGCGCGGTTTCACCCGCGCCGCCGCCGATATCAAGGATCCGCAACCCGGCCCCATCCGGCAAATGGGAGAACAGAAATTCGGTATAGGCGTCTTGTGCGGCGCGCAGATTGGCGGCGGCAACGTCCAGACCTGTCCACAACCCATAATGCAGGTTCTCTGCACCGGTCAGCCACTTTGTCAGTGACAGCCCTATATCGAGGCCGAGAGCCCGTGTATCCAATCGTTCCGACATTTTATCCCACTCCCTAAGCACTCAATGCACGTGATTACGGAAATTCGTAAAGTGCTAACTTGGGGTTATTGTGAATGGGGCCCGCAATTTTGGCCCGCTGCGCAGCTTTCGGCCTGTTGGATCGTTGCGGGTGAAGGTCGTGCAAACACTGTAAACGCACAAAGATCCCCAGCTATGGTCAGCCCGGTATCAGATGTCTGAACAAACGCGATGAGCTTCTGATCCGTTGCTACCGAACCGCACCACGGATCAAAGCATGCGATCTGCACCTCAACATCTGTATCGAGCGGTAGATCAAAGCCGCTTCGCGTTACCTGCATGCCGGTCATATGCGCCGCAAATCGGTATCCCTCACGGCCATCAGCCAACGGTTGCTGTGGACCGGTTTGGGTTACGGTTCCAAGGGCCAGAATATAAGTTTCAGGCGCATCAGCCAGCGAATTGAACGTCTCTGTAATGTTTGGCTGCATGCAACTTAGGGCAGAGACGGGACCGGCCAAAAGAGTGATCCCAATCGCCGCGACGCACTGTTTCAACATAGCCTGAACTCCCTCAAAACCTGCTTGTACAGGGGTTGTTTGAACGGAACTATTGCAGTCAGCAGGTCGGGCCCGGTCATCCAAGCCCACTGCGAAAATTCCACATCATGTGCCGTCAAATTGATGGCGTTATCAGGTGCATCTAGCTGCACCCAAAGCCACTTTTGCTTTTGACCGCGATATTTGCCGTCCCAGCGTTTTGGGATCACATCGACCGGCAGATCATAGGGCAACCAATCTTTGGTCTCACCCATGATAGTGACCTGATCAGGGTTGATGCCAGTCTCCTCGGTCAATTCGCGAAGACCTGCCTGTTGTGGGCTTTCACCCTTGTCGATACCACCCTGGGGCATCTGCCAGGCTGGTGTGGTCATATCGGTCCGCTGGCCTGCAAAAATCAGGCCAGCGGTATTTGTCATGACGATCCCAACACAAGGCCGATACGGAAGGGCCGCGATTTGTTCGGGTGTCATTATGAGCTTAATCCTGAGGGGCCAGCGCATTTAGACCGGTCAAGATATCAATGGCATAAGCCAGCTGATAATCCTCATTGCGAAGGGCGGCTGTTTCCTCGGCAATCCGCTGCTCTTCTTCAAACTGGCGGCGTTCATCATCGGTCAGCGAGTTGTTGGAAATGCTGCCGCGCAGACTTGCCTCGGTCCGAAGCGGGCGACCATCATCTTCCAGCACAACGCTTTCACGCTGCTCAACCAGAATGTCGGGGGCAACGCCAAGCGCCTGGATCGAGCGACCTGACGGTGTGTAATAAAGCGAAGTGGTCAAGCGCATCGCGCCATCGCCTTGCAGTGGCATGACCGATTGAACGGAACCTTTGCCAAAGCTGTTCGTGCCAATAATGACGGCCCGGCGGTGATCTTGCAGAGCGCCGGCCACAATCTCAGACGCTGACGCCGATCCGCCGTTGATCAAAACAACAACCGGACGCCCATCAATCATGTCACCCGGGGTTGCGTTATAACGCTCACCATCTTGTGGGTCACGTCCACGGGTTGAAACGATCTCACCTTGCTCAAGAAACGCGTCTGAAACACGGATTGCCTGGGTCAGCAGGCCGCCCGGATTATTCCGCAGATCCAGCACGACCCCTTCTAGGTTTTCGATGCCGCCAGCCTCTTCGATGACCCGCTCAAGCCCATCACGCAAATTCGGATAGGTTTGGTCGGTGAACGAAGAGATCCGCAAGATCGCGGTGCTGCCTTCTAGGCGCGCACGGACGGCTGTCAGTTGAATGCGGTCGCGCACGATGGTGATGTCAAAGGGCTCATCGACGCCGTCGCGCACAACGGTGATGATGATCTCAGACCCAATGGGGCCGCGCATCAGATCAACGGCTTGCTCTAGTGTCAGACCCAGCAAAGCCTCTGAGTCTACATGGGTGATGAAATCACCAGCCTCGACACCAGCCAACATGGCTGGTGTATCGTCCATTGGTGCAATGACGCGAACAAACCCTTCTTCTTGGGTCACTTCGATGCCCAATCCGCCAAATTCACCACGGGTCTGAACTTGCATCGAATCATAGTCGCGTGGCGGCAAATAGCTGGAATGCGGGTCCAATGAGGTCAGCATGCCGTTGATTGCAGCCTCGATCAGATCGGCCTCATCCACCTCTTCGACATAGTGGACGCGGATGCGCTCAAAGATGTCACCAAACAGATCAAGCTGTTCATAAACAGTTGTATTGCGATCAGCTTCTTGCGCCAAAAGAGGGCCCGCCACCTGCGTGGTCAGGACTATGCCTGCCACTGTTCCGCCGACTGCCGCCATCACGAATTTCTTCATTATGTCCTATTCCTCATGTATTTCGGTCTCGAACCACGCACTGGGATCCACCGGCTCACCGGCCTGCCTTAGTTCCATATAAAGCGTTTCTGTCTGGTCGACACCACCACCTTGTGAAGACGTGATCAGCAAATCACCTTCAATTTGCGCTGATCCGCCCATAAGTCCAACCGGAGCGCCCAGATCAAGCACATCTCCGACTTGTCCAAAGGCCTCTCCCATGCCTGCAAGGATCAGCAAGTGATCGGGGCCGGGTTCGAGAATCGCCACCACGCCGTAATCCAGCAAAGGCCCGACATAACGTATTGTGGCGGGCCAAGGAGCAGTGACAAGACTTAGCGGATTGGCGGCAAGCACCAGCCCCGGGCGAACGACGCCCGCAGCGTCTGGTGAATTATAGCCGCGCAAAACCGTTCCGCGCAGGGGCATGGGCAATTGGCCCCGGGCCTCGGCAAAATCTGGCAGGTCAACGGGGGCAACAGTGCTAAAGGCTTGTTCGCGCAAATTGGCGGCAAAACCATCTAGCGATTCGGCACTCTCGAGGATGAGGCTCAACGCCTCAATGTCAAAGGCCAGTCGCGGCGGCAGATCCCGGCGATCAGCCATCGCCCCTGACAGTTGGGTGCGGGCCTCTTGGATGCCGCGTAGACCATTGGCCAGTTGGGCAATTGCGGCCTGCTGCACGGCCTGCAACAACGCCAGTTCTTCCAGCTCAGCCCTTAGGGCCATGGCATCATTGGCAACGGCAAGCGTCACCTCAGATATGATCATGCCGGACCGCGCGGTGCCGATTGGCCCCGACGGATGGATCAACAACAATGGCGCCGCAGAGCGTTCCATGGTTTGCAGAACCCCAAGCAGACGGGCCAGGCGCTCACGCTCAGCCTCAAACACCAGATTGATGGCGCGTTCCTGTATCGACGCGCGTCTTAGGCCATCGCGCAAGGCACCAAGCCCATCCTCATAAGCCTGCACAGTTTCAGTCAGCGCGGTTATACGGTCGCTGGCCCTGTCGGCTTCGGCCAAAGATAGTGCAGCGCGTTCCAGCATTTGGCTGGCACGCTGTGCGGCCAATGCAGGATCAGCCTGCGCCGCTAGATGCAGGGGCCAAAATGCGGCCAAAAAGATTAAGCCAAGGGCGGCGGCACGTCTGCTCATCCGATCAGCGAGGTCCCTGTCATTTCATCGGGTAGAGGCAGGCCCATCAGGCCAAGTAGTGTGGGTGCCAGATCCGCCAGGCGTCCACCGCGCAGATGCGCGCCTGGCGGCCCGCCGACCAATATCACGGGAACCGGGTTCAGCGTGTGCGCGGTATGGGCGTCCCCGGTCACAGGATCGATCATAACCTCGCAGTTGCCGTGATCTGCGGTGACGATCATCGCGCCGCCCGCCTTTTCAAGTGCATCAAGCGCACGTCCAAGACCTAGATCCACCGACTCGCAAGCTTTCATTGCTGCCGCAAGGTCACCGGTGTGGCCAACCATGTCGGGGTTGGCAAAATTCACAATGATCAGATCGTAACCCAACCCCAATACCTCAACAAATTTGTCGCTGACCTCAGACGCAGACATCTCAGGTCGCATATCATAGGTTGCGACATTGGGGCTTTTTGGCATGAAACGATCTTCGCCTGGTTCTGGTGTCTCTTTGCCGCCGTTCAGAAAGAACGTCACATGTGGATATTTCTCGGTTTCAGCCAGCCGGAACTGCCGCAACCCGTGCTGCGCAACCCAAGCCCCGATGGTGTTGGTGATTTTCTGCTTTGGAAAGGCCGCCGTCATATAGGCGTTATGTGCGGTCGAATAGTCGACCATACCCAGCATAGCCGCTGGTGTCGGGCGACCGGACACCGCAAATCCGTCAAAAGCCGGATCGCCGATTGCGGCCAAAATCTCACGCGCGCGATCTGCGCGAAAGTTTAGGCAAAACAGGCCATCGCGTGGGCTGAAAGGTACGGACTCAAGCAAAACTGTTGGTATGATGAACTCATCGCTTTCACCGCGTGCAGACGCCGCAGCCACGGCTGCCAATGCATCAACGGCCCGTTCCCCCTTGGACAGAATTATGGCTTCATATGCCTTTTGCACACGATCCCAGCGGGTGTCGCGGTCCAAGGCATAATAGCGACCTGAAACACTCATGATCTTGGCGCCTGCAGGCAGCCGCGCCGTAAGGTCTTTGATAAATCCAGTGGCCGACCCTGGCGGTACATCGCGTCCATCGGTGATCGCATGTAGTGCCACAGGCACACCAGCGGCTGCGATGGTTTGGCTGGCCGCAACGATATGGTTGATGTGGCCGTGAACTCCACCATCCGACACGACGCCCATCAGATGTGCGGTGCCGCCGGTTTGTTGTAGCGTTTCAATAAAGTTTTGCAGGGCCGCGACTTTGGAAAAGCTTCCGGTCTCAATCGCTAGATCAATCTGGCCCAAATCCATGGCAACAACCCGGCCTGCGCCGATATTGGTGTGTCCAACTTCAGAATTACCCATCTGGCCTGAGGGCAAGCCGACATCTGGGCCATGGGTGGTCAGCAGCGCATTGGGGCAGGTGGACATTAGCCTGTCGAAATTGGGGGTTTGGGCAAGGGCGGGTGCGTTTCCGACGGTTGTATCCGACAGGCCCCAGCCATCGAGAATGCACAAAACAACAGGTTTCGGAATGGTCATTTGCGCGGCCCCTTTATGGTCTAGATAGCTTCTATCAGGCCCGCGCTGTCAGGCAAGCTTAGGCGCGATGATAGGGAGTTCCGGCAAGAATTGCCGCCGCTCTGTAAAGCTGCTCGGCCAGCATCACACGAGCCAGCATATGCGGCCAGACCATTGGCCCGAATGAGATGGAGCAGTCCACCTCAGCTCGTAAATCAGGATGGATGCCATCTGCGCCGCCTATGACAAAAGCCAAATCGCTGCTGCCTGCGTCGCGCAGATTGCCAATGCCTTTGGCGAACTTGGGGGAGCTGAGGAGTGTGCCGCGTTCATCGAGTGCCCAGATCGCGGCCCCCTGCGGGATTGCGCGTCGCAGTAAGTCGGCCTCTGCAGGCTGCCCGCCGCCCTTACGATCCTCAACCTCAACAACGCGCGCCGGGCCTAAACTAAGGCCACGGCCAGTCCGCTCAAACCTGGTAAGGTAATCATCGATCAACGCGCTTTCCGGACCGGCCTTCAGCCGGCCCACCACGCATAGATGCAGCTTCATCGGGTGGCTACTGCCGCGCCGGCTCAGTCGTGGGCATCCACATCTTCTCTAGCTGGTAGAAATCACGAACCTCTGGGCGGAAAATATGCACGATGATATCACCGGTATCCACCAGGACCCAGTCACCAACATCTTTGCCTTCGACCTTCGAGAGCCGTCCATGATCTTGTTTCAGACTATCCATGAGCTTTTCAGAGATCGCCGAAACCTGCCGGGTAGAGCGGCCTGTGGCGATGACCATATAGTCAGCCATCGCAGTTTTGCCGCGCAAATCAATCGTTACGATTTCTTCGGCTTTGTCAGCTGAAATGGATGTGAGAATTGCGTCGAGCAGTTCTTCGCTCGACAGTTGTGGGTAAGCGCCGGTTACGGGCGCTTGGGTCGCGGGCGTCTGGGCAACCGCTTGGATATTTGCAGTCAGGACAATGTCCTCCTCAGCAGTACGTCGGCAAAGGCCCCGACGTTTGGCCTGATCACAAGATAGCACCGAATGCGCAAAATCTCAACGTGACTCAAATGAGCAAACGCGCGGCTACACCTAACGAACCCTATTTGTAAATACCTGATACAAATATTAAGGCCGCTTTACCCTTTAAGTGACCGCTGTCTCGTCTAGGTTAGAGCCATGAGAAGAATGAGGTGTCGCCCGTGTTGAAGATCACCGATTTACACAAAAGCTACCCCACCGAAGAGGGCCCATTGCAGGTGCTGCGTGGTATCTCACTTAGTCTTGCGGCAGGAGAAAGTCTGGCACTGACTGGTGAAAGTGGGTCTGGTAAAAGCACGTTGCTACACCTGATCGGCGCGCTTGATGGGTTTGAGCGGGGTGAGATTACGTTGAATGATTGCCGCTATTTAGACCTCGATGATCGGGGTCGGGCCGAGTTGCGCCGGAACAGTGTCGGATTGGTATTCCAACAGTTCAATCTAATCCCCTCGTTGACGGTGTTACAGAATCTGACGTTTCAGGCGCGATTGGCTGGGCGACATGATGCCGACTGGTCCGCAACTTTGGCTGATCGGCTGGGTCTGTCTGATCATCTGGCGCGCTATCCCGAACACCTGTCGGGTGGCCAGCAACAGCGTGTTGCGATTGGGCGGACGCTGGCGGCGCGCCCCGGTCTGATTTTGGCAGATGAGCCGACGGGCAATCTTGACGAAGCCACCGGTGATGCGGTCCTTGATCTGATGTTAGCGCTGGTTGCCGATACTGGCGCTGCTTTTCTCATGGTGACCCACTCGACCCGGTTGGCTGCACGCCTGTCCGGGCGATTGCATCTGGCCCACGGTCAGATCGCGGCACCCTGACATGCGCATGGCCGTCTTAAACACGCTTTTATCACACTGGCGCCGCCATCCGTTGCAATTGGTCAGTCTGATGATGGGTCTGGCACTGGCCACCGCACTTTGGTCCGGGGTTCAGGCAATCAATGCTGAGGCGCGTAACAGCTATGATCGGGCGGCGGCCGTTTTGGGGCAGGATCAACTGTCCCGTCTTCAGGCGCTCGATGGGCGAGAGATTGCAGTGTCCGAATATATCGGGCTGCGTCGTGCGGGCTGGCAGGTCACACCGGTGATTGAGGGTGAATTTCGCATTGAAGGCCAAAATTTACAGATCTTAGGGATCGATCCACTAACCGCGCCGCCGCAGGCAAACGCGCCTGCGTTGGCCAGTGGTCAGGTTGATCTTACCACGTTTATATCAGGTGACGGTATACTGTTGATCGCACCCGAAACGGCTCTAAATATGACAAATGGGGGCTTGCCACCGTTGGTTTTGTCGGCAGACGTCGCGCCAGGTATTGCGATCGGGGATATCTCAACCGTTCAACGGCTACTTGGCCGCGGTGGCCTGTCTTATCTGTTGGTGGCCAACACGCAGCCTGCTGGGTTGGCGCCGCTAAGCAGTCTGACAGATCTGGTTTTGACCCCGGCTACCACCCAAAGTGACATCGCCCAACTGACAGACAGCTTTCATTTGAACCTGACGGCATTTGGTCTTTTGGCCTTTGCTGTCGGTCTTTTCATTGTGCAGGCCGCAATCGGTCTGGCGTTTGAGCAGCGTCGCCCAACCTTTCGCACATTGCGCGCACTAGGGGTGCCATTGGGGCGGTTGATCGGACTGCTTGCCATCGAGTTGGGTATTTTGGCCGCTCTGTCCGGAACGATTGGGATCATGTTGGGATATGGCATTGCTGCGGCTTTGTTGCCGGGGGTCGCTGGCACATTGCGGGGCCTTTATGGCGCCAATATCTCTGGCCAGCTTAGTTTTGACGCGACATGGGCGCTATCTGCGCTGGGAATTGCGATGATTGGTGCTGCGTTGGCTGGTGTACAGGCGTTGTGGCGGGTTGCGAACATGCCGCTTTTGGCGCCCGCACAACCACGCGCTTGGGCCTTGGCTTCGGCGCGTGCAATGCAGCGTCAAGGCGGGCTAGCGCTGGCTCTTTTGACGTTGGGTGGGGCTTTGGCGGTCTTTGGTGGGTCTCTGGCTACCGGGTTTGCCTGTCTTGCGGCATTTCTGATCGGGGCTGCCTTACTGTTGCCATCAGTGCTGCAAATTACGCTTTATTTGGTGTCTAAAATTGGAAAAACGGCACTATCTGAGTGGATATTCGCAGATACACGTCAACAGGTTCCCGGACTGTCTCTTGCTCTTATGGCGCTGCTTTTGGCGCTGTCCGCGAATATTGGCGTCTCTACCATGGTGGGTTCATTCCGCAATACATTCACCGGCTGGCTGGACCAGAGATTAGCCTCGGAGATCTACGTGACGGCCAGAAACGAGGTGGAGGCCGCTGAGATTACTACCTACCTGATCCCCCGCGTGCAGGCGATTTTGCCGATTTGGTCCGTTGAGACACGCATTTCCAATCTGCCGGTAGAAATCTTTGGCATCGTTGACCACCCAACGTATCGCGAAAACTGGCCATTGATTGTGCAAGGCCCTGATGTCTGGGATCGTTTGGCACAGGGTGACGGTATCTTGATCAATGAACAGATGTTTCGGCGTCAGGGCCTAAGCTTGGGCGATCTGGTCGATCTGGGGCAGGGTTGGACCCTTCGCGTACTTGCGGTTTATTCAGACTACGGCAACCCGGCGGGTCAGGTCATTGTCAGTGACGCAGAGCTTTCTACACGCTACCCACAGGTGCCTATATTGCGCATGGCCGTGCGGATAGATCCGGCAGAGGCCCCTGCACTGGTGACTGAATTGCGGGCTGCATTCGATTTACCCGATCAAAATGTCGTCAATCAACAAGAAATCAAAGGCTTTTCGCTGGAGGTGTTTGAACAGACGTTTCTGGTGACCGGCGCGCTGAATATATTGACCTTGGGCGTTGCCGGGTTCGCGATGTTGACTAGCCTGCTCAGCTTAGCTGCGATGCGCCTGCCGCAGCTTGCGCCGGTCTGGGCTTTGGGGCTTACGCGCGCCCAACTGGCTTGGATTGAGCTGATCCGGACCGTCGTTCTGGCGGCGATGACTTGGGCTATATCGATCCCCGTAGGTCTGGGGCTGGCTTGGGTCTTGTTGGCCATCGTGAATGTCGAAGCGTTTGGTTGGCGATTGCCGATGCAGGTCTTTCCAGCAGATTGGCTGCGCCTCGGTGTTTATGCTGGCATCGCAGCGGTCTTTGCCGCGGCATGGCCGGTTCTGAAATTATCGCGGCTGCCGCCTAGTGATCTGTTGAAGGTCTTTGCAAATGAGCGTTAAATCTATTATTAGAGCCTTTTTTGTTGTTATGGCTGGACCCGTATTTGCCCAAGGATTTGCTGGACTAGGAATGGACGCAGAAGGGTTTTCTGTGCCACAGCGTGGAACTGAATTTCAATTCCCGCAAGATCACGGTGCGCATCCTGACTACCGCATCGAGTGGTGGTATCTGACCGCAACCCTAAGCGATGCACAGGGTCGCGATTACGGCGTACAATGGACGCTGTTTCGGTCCGCATTGTCCGCTGAGGCTGGATCAGGTTGGAGCGCGTCGCAACTTTGGATGGGACATGCCGGACTGACGACCGCCAGCCAGCATCTCTATGCGGAACGGTTGGGCCGTGGTGGCGTCGGACAGGCGGGCGTAACGGTACAACCATTTGAGGCGTGGATCGATGATTGGACCATGCGCAGCGTGGCATCTGCGGGCGCCGAAGCGCTTGACGCGCTGACATTGACAGCCCGGGGGGCAGAATTTTCCTATGCGCTGGATCTTCAGGCGACAGGGCCTTTGGTGTTGCAAGGTGACCGCGGTTTTTCAGTTAAATCACCTCAGGGGCAGGCCAGCTACTACTATTCCCAGCCGTTTTATGAGGCATCAGGCATTCTACGCCTGCCTGACGGTGATGTTGCGGTAACGGGTCAGGCTTGGTTGGACCGGGAATGGTCCTCCCAACCGTTATCAGGGGATCAAACCGGCTGGGATTGGTTTTCGCTGCACTTTGACGACGGGGCCCGGATGATGGGGTTCGCGCTGCGCCAAACTGACGGTAGTAGTTTTACATCGGCGACTTGGATCGCACCTGACGGCACGCCTATGCCCTTTGATGATGGCGCCCTTCGCTTGACCGGATTGGACCATGCAGAGGTAGAGGGACGGCAAATTCCAATCTCGTGGCGTGTAGAGTTGCCTGATCGCGGACTGGACATCGTGACAGTGGCCTTGAACCCAGAAAGTTGGATGGGAACAAGCTTCCCCTATTGGGAGGGGCCAATTCGGTTTAGCGGCAGTCATAGCGGCAGGGGATATCTAGAGATGACTGGTTATGAGTGAAAACCAGAGCCTAAAACAGGTCTTTTTGCAGGTTTGGCAGCAACTGCAGTTTGGCCTAACTGATCGCGCATATCCCGCTAGATTTCCTACATTTGCCACGATTGGATCCACCGGCCCCGAGATGCGTACCTTGGTTCTGCGCGGTGTTGATGCTGATGCGATGGAGCTTGAGTTGCACACAGACCGGGCGTCTGCCAAGACTGGTGAACTTTGCATTGATCCGCGCGCAGCCCTGCATATCTGGCTGCCCACGCTACAGTTGCAGATCCGCATGCGCGGAACGGTTGCGATGATCCATGCGGATCCGGCGCGCTGGGCTGCCATCCCAGACGCCGCGCGGCGTGGTTATGGCGCTACCCCATCTCCCGGGGTCGAAATAGCGTCGCCCGAGGAGCATGTAATCACACCTGATATGGCGCGCCATACAGCCTTGCGGTGTGTCCTGAACGAAATTGAGACCCTTCAACTGGATAAATCGGCCCATCGCCGGGCCATTTTTCAACGCGTGGATGGGTGGCAAGGGCGTTGGTGCGCGCCTTAACCGGACGCCTACACCGGTGGGTTAAGCAGTAGTTTCATTAACGGGCTGTCAGCCTCTGCCAATCCGTCAATCACATTGAAATGATGCGCGCCGGGTAGATGACAGGCGCGTGTCGCTGCACCCGATCCTTGCCAAATGTTGGCCAACAGATCAGTTTGGCGTCGAAACTCTGGCCGCTCTTTTGTGCCAACGATCGCTGTCAGGCGTGTTCCGGGGGCTGGCGTGGCCAAGGCAGGGCTCTGGGCAACGGCTTCGGCCTCTGACATCTTCAGGACATCGTTGATATTGGTGTTCAGTAAGGGGCGTAGATCATGCACACCTGAGATGCTGACGACATGGGCAATGCGGGCTGCAACCTTGGCAGGCAGAACACCTGCACAGGCTAGACGTGTGACCAGATGCCCCCCAGCCGAATGCCCCGTCAGATAAATTGGTCCGTCGATCCGGCTTGCCAGCTGGATAATCGCTGCGACCATCTCGGCGGAAATCTCAGACACCTTGGCATCAGGCGCCAAGCTATAAGATGGCATCGCAACCGCATGGTCCAATGATAGGGGACCAGCTGATAGATGGGACCAATCGTGGCGATGAAACGCCTTCCAATATCCGCCATGAATATAAACCGTCAGGGCAGTTGGCGTGCGGTTGGGCAAGAACAGGTCGGTCTGCTGACGTGCGTTGGCCCCATACGATAAAACCTCGGGTGGTGTATGGGCGCGAAACTGCGCGGCGGCGGCGGCCCATTTCAAGGGGTATGCCTCAGCCCCGTCAATATACGCCGCGTTTTGGTACGCATCGTCCCAATCTGTGATCATCTTTTGCCCCTTGCCCTTGCCCTGTTTGAGTTATCCTTTGGGGACCTGCGCTGGCAAGGGCTTTGGGTCGAACGTGACAGGTGCGCCCAGATTAAAAGGTCAAGCGGTGATCAATCAGAAAACGGGCCTCTTACAGCTTTTAATAGGCCAATGGCATCTTTGCAGAAGCTGCGGGTATTGTTTGAAAACGCTCAGTCATTTCCGTTTTAAAAGATCGCCTTGGGGGTAATCCGCCGCAAAGGGTGCGGGCACGCGTTGCAATGGCACTAGGCTAAAGTTCGATTGTGTTCCGCCGAAATGGTCCAACGCCTGCCCGACCTCTTACCTATGCGCAACGCCACTCATCGGGCTAACGTCTTCGGCCATGTGATCGGCAAAAAGCATCGCAGGCGCGCGGATGCTGTCGATGTCGTGGTGCTTATGATCAGCAAAAAACTCCTTGGTATTATTGACCTTCAACAGAGCAAAGAGGGCCTTCTCCATCACGGGGCAAGTTGCCGTATATCCGTTTTGCTAGGCTTATCCCCGGTTTTGCTTGACAGCTTTGTTGCGAGCGGCGCACAACCCGAGTGTCGAAGGTTCTTCGCGGCGCTGAGCGTCCGAGGATGAAAAGGGAACCCGGTGCGGATTAGCCAATAGGCGCCAAACCCGGGACTGCCCCCGCAACTGTGAGTGGTGAGCGACGGCTGATTATGCCACTGGGACTTGTCCTGGGAAGGCCAGCCGACCGCGGTGATCCACAAGTCAGGAGACCTGCCAGCGACCGGGGCTTAGGCCTTGATTTCACCGGACGCCGGGGGGTGTGTTTGGCGGTTGGGCCCAGCCTGTCCGTTTTCCTTCCAGCGTCTCAGTTTTGGTTTCCACGGGTGTGTGGAGCAGGTTTTGGAGACGTCTGATGACGTATCGTCGATCTATTGCAGTCGCTTGCCTTGCAGTCATGTTTCCCGCAATGGCCGCTGCACATTTCCAGTTGGTGTACACTGATGAGGCGTTGATTAGCACAGCGGGTGACGTGCCCGTTCAGTTGATTTTCTGGCATCCGATCGATAACGGCCCAGTCATGAGTATGGCGATGCCGCAAGCCGTCTACGCCGTTCATCGTGGCGAAAAGATTGATCTGATCGATAGCCTGACCCCCTTTACCTTTAGCACTGGCCATAGTCAGGGCGTCGCCTGGGAGGCTGTTTTGCCTGTGCGTCGGTCAGGCGACTACGTGGTGGTCGTAGAGCCTGCGCCGTATTTTGACGCCAGCGAAGGCATCTTTATCCAGCAATTCACCAAGTCATTTGTCAGCTACAATGAAGTCCCAACGGATTGGAGTGAGCCAGTCGGTTTGCCGACCGAGATCTTACCGATGAACCGCCCAAGCAATATTTTGGCAGGCTCAACGTTCACTGGTCAGGTCGTGGCGCTGGGTGTGCCGATGGCGGGTGTTACCGTTGAGATCGAATACATTTCAGCCGAACCAGATCATGCCAGCCGGGCTTCGGGTGTTCAGACCAGCGATGCGATGCCGGGCGGGACACTGATCGCGCTAACCGATGTAAATGGCATGTTCACCTTTGGTATTCCGCGCGCCGGCCATTGGGGGTTTGCCGCCCTTGGATCAGGCCCTGTTACTGAACATGAGGGTCAGATCCTGTCGCAAGATGCAGTCTTATGGGTCCGGGCCTGGGACATGTCGCAATGAGGGGCCGACATGCATATCGTTGATGGTGCGCTCAGCAATCAGGTTGTGATCGCGGGGGCGGTGGCCGCGATCGCCGGTGTGGGCTACGGCCTGCGCGCCCTACCGCTGGAAAAGATCCCGGCGGCTGGCGTTTTGGCAGCCAGCTTTTTCGTGGCCTCACTGATCTACGTGCCGATCGGACCATCCTCGGTGCACCTGATCCTGAATGGATTAGCAGGCGTCATCTTGGGATGGGCCGCGTTTCCGGCCCTTTTTGTCGGGCTGGTTCTGCAATCCGTATTTTTCGGGTTCGGCGGATTGACCGTCCTTGGGATCAACACAGTCAACATCGCCATGCCCGCGGTGCTAGCAGGGCTGTTGGTGCGACCATTTTTAGCGCGGGCAACGCCAAGGACAGCGGCCATTCTGGGTGGGTTTGCTGGCGGGTTGGCAATCGCGCTGACCACACTTTTTGTGGCCCTATCCTTGGCATTATCAGGGGACGCGTTCATCCCGGCGGCGAAATTGGTCCTCATCAGCCATGTTCCAGTGATCGTCATCGAGGCTGTCTTAACCGGTTCTGCGGTATATTTGGCCAAGCAGGTCATGCCTGAATTGTTTACGTCGTTCAAGCAGGCGCCAATATGAGGGCGGGCCTCCTGACCCTTTGTCTGATGTGTGCAGCTGCGCCCGCGATTGCGCACCGCGTGATCCTGTCGGTCTTTGCCTCAGGCGATCAGATCGAGGGTGAACTGGGTTTTTCAAACGGCACCATCGCGGCTGGGACATTGGTTGAGGTTTTCGATCCCGAAGGAGCAAAGTTGGGTGAGGCGATCACCGACGCCGAGGGCTTTTTTGTTTACGAACCCAGGCAGCAGATTACCCATGTCTTTCGCGCCAATCTGGGGCAGGGGCACGTAGCTGAGGTGACGATGCCGGTCGTGGACCTGCCGCGTCATCTGGCGAGTGACGGCGCAATCTTGGCGCCAAGCCCCGCGGGTGCAATGGCGGAAAGCACAATCCAACGACCTGTCACCAGTCCGGATCTCGAAGATTTGATCGCCTCGATTGTCCACGATGAAGTGCGCCTGCTTCGGCGCGAGGTTGCGGCCTACCGCGAAAAAAACGACCTGCAAAGTATTCTGGGCGGTATCGGCTATATCGTCGGCCTGTTTGGTGTTGGGTTTTATCTGGCCGCCCGACGCAAATTGAAGGACTTAGGCCAATGACCTATGTCTTGCCGGATATTGTGCGGGCTGAGGCGCTGGACAGCATCGATGCGCGCGTCCGAATCGTGGCAACCGCGATCTTTGCAATGGTCACCGTTGGCCTGTCGTCAATCTTGGTTCTGGCCCTGGCCCTTGCAGCGTCAGTCGGGGTTCTGGTGATGTCGGGCCGCCCGATGGTCGGGACATTGCGCCGGATGGCGGCGATGGACGGGTTCATCATCTTTATGTTGGCCACGCTGCCCTTTACGGTGCCGGGTCAGCCGATGGTCACGGTTTGGGGCATCTCGGCTTCTTGGGCCGGGTTATGGATGGCGGTTGAGATTGCGTTGACTGCAAACGCGGTGATCTTGATGGTTCTGGTGCTGATCGGTGGACTTGAGGCAACATCTCTGGGCCACGCCCTTCATGCGCTTCGCGTGCCTGCGCGATTGGTTCATCTTCTGTTGTTTACGGTGCGCTATATTGATGTGCTGCGGCAGGAATATATTCGGATGCGGGCGGCGATGACGGCACGCGGGTTCCGGGCCAGCACATCTTTGCATTGCTACCGCAGCTACGGTTATTTGGTTGGTATGATGCTGGTGCGCGCCATGGACCGGTCAGAGCGGATCATGGCGGCAATGAAATGCCGTGGGTTTACTGGCCAAATGCCGGTTATCGCCCAGTTCCGCATGACCATGGCTGATGCGCAATTTATCATTTTGTTCGGAGCCATATTGGTCAGCCTTATTATGTTGGATATCACCCATGTTGTTTGAGCTAGAGGCCATTCAATTTGGCTATCCCGGTCAGGCCCAAGTGCTGAGCAATGCGGCCTTGTCATTGGCCACTGGGGAGCGTTTGGCGATTACCGGTCATAATGGCGCCGGCAAATCCACGCTGCTGCGGATCATGGTTGGCCTTTTGCGCCCATTGTCGGGCCGCGTCACCGCTTTTGGTGCTGAGCGGCAAACGGAAGCCAGTTTTCACGACGTCCGCCGTCGCGCAGGGTTGGTGTTCCAAGACCCTGATGATCAACTTTTTTGCCCAACAGTGGTTGAGGATATCGCCTTTGGCCCGCTCAATCTGGGTCAAAGTCGCGCGCAGGCGCTGGATGCCGTGGACTGGGTTCTGACAGAACTGGATCTGATGCATTTGCGGGATCGGGTTACCCACCGGCTGTCGGGGGGTGAAAAGCGTCTAATCTCACTCGCATCGGTTTTGGTGATGTCGCCTGAGGTGCTGTTACTGGATGAGCCGACAAACGCGCTGGACGAAGAGAACGAGGCCCGGCTGATTGAAATTTTGCAGGGCCTACCACAAGCAATGGTGCTGATCAGCCATGATCCGCATTTTCGTCGCAAGATCGCAGGGCGGACCCTAAAGTTGGAAAATGGGCGGTTGAGCGAACCACAACCGACGTGTCGCAATGCGGTTGCCGCTAAACTGGCTTCTGCTGGTTAGTTTAGGGACAGCCCCAGTTCAGCCATAGAATACGACCGCGCTGCCGCTTCAAAAGCAATGGGCACGATCCCTTCCAGAATGGGCCGCCAGAAACAGCCCTCGAATATAAGGTGCGGTGGCGATTCTTTCGGTCGGGACGGCAATCAGGCTGCGCTGGTTCATGGGGCACAAGCCTACTATTTCTGATCCGTCATTTCAATTTGTCCGAATACGTCAGAGTGGATGTTCGCCGGAAAAACTTGTGCCGTCGCCAACTTCCAAACTGTCAGGCTGCGTCATTTTCGCAATTTCTAGGCTAATTTTAGCTGATTTGGGTGTTTGGCGCCCGGTATAGTTGAAACTGACTCGCATCCGCATTGACTTCTTGCGAATTACTCTCATTATCATCTGTACAAGTATGTTTATAGGAGCCCGAATGTTACACCGTATGACTTTGATGCTGACAATGCTGTTTGCGATGGCCACTGCCGCGCAGGCACAAGACCGGCTGAGTGTCGTCGCCACCACTGGTATGATTGCAGACGCTGCGCGTCAAATCGGTGGCGATGCCGTCGCGGTGCGCGCCTTAATGGGTCCCGGTGTTGATCCGCATTCCTATCGTCAAACCCGCAGCGATATCGTTGCGATGACACGGGCTGATCTGGTGCTTTGGCATGGCCTTTATCTTGAGGCGCAGATGGAAGAGTTCTTTGTTGATCTTGATCGTACGCGCACCGTTGTGGCAGTGGCTGAGGCTATCCCAGTGAACCTGCTGCGTGGGAATCAAGATTATGAAGACCGGTTTGACCCGCATGTCTGGATGGATCCGCTGCTGTGGTCGCGAGTTGTCCTTGAGGTGCGCGATACGCTGATCGCTGTTGCCCCTGAACATGCCGACCTCTTTACTGCGAACACCGCCGCCCATCTGGCAGAGTTGTTGGAGTTGGCCAGTTATGCGCAGAACGTCCTGTCTACGGTTCCAACCGAGGCCCGTGTTCTGCTGACCGCCCATGATGCCTTCAACTATTTTGGCGCTGCTTATGGGTTTGAGGTTTTGGGCATTCAAGGCATCTCAACTGAGAGTGAGGCGGGTCTTGTTCGGATTTCGGACTTAGTGGATGTGCTGGTATCACGCGACATCGGCGCCGTTTTTGTCGAAAGCTCGGTCTCACCGCGCAATATCCGCGCGTTAATCGAGGGGGCTGGTGCCCTGGGCCACGAAGTCGTCATCGGCGGGGAGCTTTTCTCCGACGCGATGGGACCGGACGGCAGCTATGAAGGCACCTATCTTGGAATGATTGATCACAACGTCTCCACCATCGCCGCGGCGTTGGGGGGACAGGTGCCTGATGCGGGCCGTTTGGGCCTGCTGGGCGAGGGGGGGTGAGGCCATGACACCGACAAATCTGACTGTCGCAACTGATGCTGGAAAATCCGTTATTCCCGAACAGGGCCCAACTGCGCTGGAGCTGCGCGGGATCACGGTTTCATATGGCCAAAAACCTGCTGTCTTTTCTGTTGATGCAACGATGCCCGAAGGATCAATGACAGCTATCATTGGCCCCAATGGCGCCGGTAAATCGACCCTTCTAAAGGCCGCACTGGGCGTTGTGCCTTTGGTGTCGGGCCGGGTAAAGTTTTTTGACCATTCCCTTGGTCAGATGCGGGGGCGGTTGGCCTATGTGCCGCAACGCGCGAGTGTCGACTGGGACTTTCCAACTCGTGTGATCGATGTGGTCTTGATGGGCCTTTACCGCGAACTGGGTTTGCTGGGCTTCTTGCGACCGCGCCACAAGGCGGCGGCATTGCAGGCATTGGCGCGCGTTGGCATGGATAGTTTCGCGGATCGTCAGATCGGACAGCTTTCGGGTGGTCAGCAGCAACGAGTCTTTTTAGCACGTGCTTTGGCGCAACAGGCAGATCTTTATCTGCTGGATGAACCCTTTGCTGGCGTTGATGCCGCTACCGAAAAGGCCATCATAAGTGTCCTAAAGGACCTGCAGGCTGAGGGGCGCACCGTTGTTGTGGTGCACCATGACCTGTCGACTGTGTCAGAGTATTTCGACCGGGTCTTGATGATCGCCACCCGCAAAATTGCCGAGGGCACTGTGGCCGAGGCGTTTACCGCTGAGACACTGGCCGACACCTATGGCGGTCGTCTGGCTGAGGCGCAGATTAATCAGCTGCACCTGACCGCCTGACAGATGGATGTTTTCCTCAGCGCGCTGAGCTTGCAGGTGGGCTATAATGCGGCGCTTGTCGCAATTGGTGCGGCTCTTTTGGGCATCGCGTCGGGCGCGTCGGGCGCATACTTATTCTTGCGTAAACGTGCGCTTGTCTCAGACGCCGTGGCGCATGCCACATTGCCTGGCATCGGATTGGCATTCCTAATTATGGTGGCATTTGGCGGCACTGGTCGGTTTCTGCCGGGGCTCTTGCTTGGGTCTGCAGTGACGGCTGGTCTGGGTCTACTGGGGATTGACTGGATCACGCGTCGCACTCGCCTGGGGGAGGATGCGGCCATCGGTGCCGTTCTGTCTGTTTCCTTTGGTCTTGGCATTGTCTTGCTGACTATCATCCAAACTATGAGTGAGGGTCGCCAAGCTGGGCTGGAAAGCGTGCTTTTGGGCTCAACCGCCGGCATGCTTTTCTCCGACGCTGTAACCATTGCCATTGGCGGGGCTCTGTCGGTTCTAGTCCTGATCTTGTTGCGCCGACCGATGACTTTGGTAGCCTTTGATGCAGGGTTTGCTCAGGCTCAAGGCGTTAACGTTCGCGCCACTGATCTTGCAATTATGGGGCTGGTCATGGCTGTGACGGTGACGGGCCTGTTGATCGTTGGCCTGATCCTGATTGTAGCCCTTTTGATTATCCCCGCAGTTACGGCGCGGTTTTGGTCGGATCGTACAGATCATGTGGTCTTGATGGCAGGCCTTTTTGGTGGCCTGTCGGGTTGGATTGGGGCGGCAATCTCGGCCTCGGCCCCCGCTGTGCCAACTGGCCCAATCATTGTTCTGGTCGCCGCTAGCTTTTTCGCGGTGTCCTTGATCTGCGCGCCGCAGCGGGGCGTTCTCTCGACGCTCGTTTCGCGTGCCCGCTTTTCCGCCCGGGTTCACGAACGTCAGGGCCTTTTGGCGCTGGCGAGGTCCGAGCCGATCTTTGATGGCTACACATTGCGGATTTTGCGCCGTGGTGCATTAATTTACCCTGACGGCGTTGCAACCGATCTGGGCCGCGGTGAAGCCGCCCGTGCCCTTCGAGATGAAAAGCGTTGGGAAGAGGCGCGTCAAATTCACCGGGATGAAGCGGTGATCGGCCAGTATGATGGCCTGACCGCGATCGAGAATGTCCTGACTGGCGATGAAATTGCCGAAATTGACCGCCGCCTTGGTCCGCCGCAGGGAGTTGTCTGATGGGTGCCGAATTTGTGCAATTGTCGCTGACCCCAATCGTGATTGGTGTCTTGGCCGCCATGGCTTGCGCATTGCCCGGAAACTTTTTGCTGTTGCGCCGTCAGGCCCTGATTGGCGACGCAATCAGCCATGTGGTTTTGCCGGGGATCGTTGTGGCCTTTTTAATTACCGGCACCAGCTCGACTTGGCCGATGCTGTTGGGGGCTGGGGGTGCCGCATTGGTCGCCGTCGGTTTAATTGAGCTGATCCGCCGTCTTGGCAAGATTGAGCCTGGGGCCGCGATGGGCGTTGTCTTCACCACACTTTTCGCGGGCGGCGTTCTGCTGCTGGAACAATCCGACACTTCCGCGGTGCATCTAGATGTTGAGCATGCGCTTTACGGGAATCTCGAAAGTTTGATCTGGCTGGGTGCGCGCGACTGGAGTAGCCTTTTGGATCCAACTGCCCTTGCGACGCTACCAACTGAACTCCTTCGGATAGCATTTGTCGCCTTGTTTATCGCGGTCGCCACCGCAATTTTTTGGCGTCCATTGAAAATTTCTACATTTGATGAGCCGTTCGCCCAATCGCTGGGTCTGCCCACTGGTTTGATCGGGTTTGGTATCGTGACTGCAGCTGCACTCGCGGCAGTTGCGGCCTTTGATGCTGTGGGCTCGATAATTGTGATTGCGATGTTTATCTGCCCTCCTGCGGCTGCGCGCCTGATGACGGACCGCTTGGGCGTGCAAGTTGCGTGGAGCATGCTTTTTGCAGCGCTATCGGCTATTCTTGGATACGTATTCGCAGGTTACGGCCCACTTTGGCTGGGGTCACCTGACGCCGTGTCCGCCGCTGGAATGATCGCAACAGTGTCTGGCATCATTCTAGCTCTTGCTGTGGCCTTTGGCCCAAAACGGCAAGCCCAGATAATGGTTGACTGATTGTATCTGGCTGACTTGGGTGCAGCCCCGGTAACGCGTTCTACTTAACCGTCAGGACAGAGCATTCCACCAAAAGCTCAACCCGACGGGAGACCCCGCCGCGCAACGTCGCCTCGATATTACCCAGTCCGCGCGATCCGATGACGATCATGTCGACGTCTTGCTCTTTGGCGGCCTCGACGACGGTACGCGCAACCGGTCCAGACTCAACCGTCTTTTCAATGTTAGTCACACCCGGCGGGCTCAACTGATCGACGCAACACACTCAGCGAACTTTTCTGCTGGGGTCTGATATTGCAATGTCTTGCGGGGCCGTTCGTTAAGTTGCCTTGCGATTGCGATGAGTTTTGCTTGGGAATGG
>JBLHOS010000011.1:0-48516 GCA_047623825.1 Paracoccaceae bacterium
AGCGCCTCAAGCGCCACAGCAGCCTTAAACTTGTCTGAAAAGTTCCGTCGCTTCGTCATTCTCGTATCCATTCGTGCACGTTGGATACATCTTAGCACGCTGTCCAAATTTGCCGGACCACTTCAGAAGAAACGTCGCATACAGCCGGGGTGCTGCCATCAACTTATCTGCTGCCAAGATATTGATCTGACCGCGGCCTTGCGCGTTCACCGTCATAAGGTCTGATAGCGCAAGCGCAGGTTCCCCAAACAGATTGGTCCCACCCTGCCCCTCTAGCACCAAAAGCCTGCGCTGGATCGCCCCGATTGAGGCGGTTGATACGTTGCCATACCGCAAAGATAAATCAGCGCGATTTTGCCCGACCCAAACCAAAAGCGACTGAAGATCCTTTAGGTCCAATAGCGCCAGACCCTGTTCATCTGCGACCCGGAAGACGATGTTCAGGATGCCTTCTTGGGCTTCCGACAACTCCAACAGACGCGAAATCAGCAAAGGGCCCATTTCCAAAATTGTGGTGCGGACGGGATGCCCTGATTGGCCGTAGATATCCCAAAACGTAACGGGAAACTCTTCATAGGCGTAATCAGTGAACCCGATTGTCTGGGCGCGCCATAAATGCATCATGCAATTTAAACTCGGCGCTGCCAGCCGCCGCCAGACCGCTAAAATCACCCTTTACGTCAGACAAAATGACCGGCACGCCGATCGACGAAAAACTCTTAGCCAAGGTCTGTAGGGTGACCGTCTTGCCGGTACCCGTAGCACCTGCAATTAGACCGTTGCGGTTGGCATACTTCAAAAGCATTGATTGCGGCTCTGCATAGTCTAGACCACCGCCACCGATAAATAATTTGTCGGTCATGCTGATATATCTCCGCACCTAACTCTGAGGTCAAATAATACATTGTTAACCTCCTTGCGCCAGTATGATTGCTGTGGGTGGTGTGTCGCATGCCACCTGCGCAATGTCCTCCCTGTAGACTAACCGCGCCCTTAGAAAGGCGCGGTTCTTTTTGTGTCCGACATCCGGAGAACTAGTGAATTCCAGATATTGACGCTACAGATCCAAAATCATAGCGTGCCCCATGACACGTTGACCAAGCCGGCACGGAAACTAAAATAGACAGGGTCGTCCACGGATAACCCTGAACTTATTTGGCTCGATCCGCCACGTCGCAAGGCCTTGATCCAATTTCCCACCTGACACTACCAAGCGAGCATGTTAGCCAACCGGCACCTAATTCCGAGCGTCCGCGCTCATTACAAACTAACGAGGCCCCGAATGACACGCGCATTCCTATTTTCCGCCCTTCTGGCAAGTTTCCTGACACAGCCGGCACTGGCACAAACTACCGAGGCTGAGGCCCCAGAGACCAACACAGAAACAACTGCGCAAAACGGGTTGTCTTTGGGGGAGCCTGTCGGACCACAGCCCGGCGATACTTTTGTGGCGGAAACCCATGGTGATTGGCAGATCCGCTGCATCGCTGTTGAAGAGGGCCAGACTGAGCCATGCCAACTGTACCAGCTGTTGGCCGATGATGCGCTGAACCCGGTGGCAGAAATCAACATCTTTGATGTACCTGATGACGGCCAGTTGATTGCGGGCGCGACAATTGTCACGCCGCTAGACACGTTGCTGTTGCCACAACTGCGCTTGTCCATTGATGGCGCACAGACGCGGCAGTATCCGTTCAGTTTTTGCCAGCCAGTTGGCTGTTTTGTGCGGATTGGCCTAACCGAAGGTGATTTGCAGGCTTTGCGCGGCGGATCTGCTGGTCGGATTTCGATCGTGCCACTGCCAGCCCCAGATCAAACAGTTGATTTGAACATCTCATTGACCGGGTTCACCGCAGGTTTTGCCGCGTTGATGGCCAGAACCGCAGCGCCGTAATCTGCGCTTATCCCAAAGAACTTAGCTGCGCCCTTTTGGTTAGGGCGCAGACTTCAGGGCCAAAACTGCATTCATCCCACCAAACGCAAATGCGTTTGTTAGTACGGCGCCAACTTTGGCCTCTCGTGCGACATTTGGCACAACGTCCAATGCACATTCCGGGTCTGGTTCTTCATAGCCAATCGTCGGCGCAATGATCCCATCGCGTAGCGCCATGATGCAGGCCAAAAGCTCAACCGCCCCCGTCCCGCCGATCAAATGCCCATGCATCGATTTGGTCGACGAAATCATCAGATCATCGGCATGATGACCAAAAGCATCAGCGACGGCCGCACATTCGGTCTTGTCGTTGGCGGCGGTACCAGTGCCGTGGGCATTGATATATCCGACATCAACCGGGTTCAGTTTGGCGTCTCGCATGGCGCCCGCAATCGCCCGCGCGGCACCCTGTTTGGAAGGCATCACGATATCGGCCGCGTCTGATGTCATCGCAAAACCAACCATCTCAGCCAGAATTTCTGCACCGCGTGCTTTCGCGTGCTCATATTCTTCAAAAACAAAAACGG
Source organism: Paracoccaceae bacterium (assembly GCA_047623825.1). Taxonomy (GTDB): domain Bacteria; phylum Pseudomonadota; class Alphaproteobacteria; order Rhodobacterales; family Rhodobacteraceae; genus JBLHOS01. Next base: position 2,461 of record JBLHOS010000011.1, read on the forward strand.
CAGCACCTTCGCCTTGGACCATGCCATTGCGGGTCGCAGAAAAGGGTCGGCATGCGTCCTTGGACATGACGCGCAATCCCTCCCACGCCTTAACGCCGCCAAAGGTCAGCATCGCCTCAGATCCGCCCGTGACCATAACATCGGTCATGCCAGAGCGGATGAACTGGAACGCCTGCCCCATAGCATGGTTTGACGAGGCGCAGGCCGTGGCCACTGAAAAGCTGGGTCCTTTGAGGTTGAATTCAATTGACACATGGCTTGCGGCCGCATTGTTCATCAATTTTGGGACAACAAAGGGGTGGACCCGGTTCTTGCCGCCCTCATAGACGCTGCGGTAATTCTCATCCCAGGTGTTCACACCCCCGCCCGCAGTGCCCAGAATTACACCAGACCGTGTCGCCAATTCACCCGTGAAGATCAGACCTGATTGGGCTAACGCCTCTTTGGCGGCAATCAGTGTGAACTGCGTAAATCGGTCATAAAGTGCGATTTGCTGGCGGTTGAACAAATCCTCAGCGTCGTAGCCCTTTACCTGACCACCGATTTTGACCGATAGGCGTTCGATGTCACGGATCTCCAATTCAGAAATCCCACAACGCCCCTCGCGCATCGCTTCAAGGGTTGTCGCAACGTTTTGACCAAGGGCATTGATCGTCCCTTGTCCAGTAATCACAACGCGTTTCATGTGGCCTGCGCTACCAGTTTTTCGACAGCGGCGATGATTGACGCAACATTTGATATATCAAAATCGCTCTGATTTGGCTCATTCGCGTTGAAGGGCACTTGAATGTCAAAAGCCTCTTCGATTGCAAAGATGCTTTCGACCAGACCCAGACTATCGATGCCCAAGTCGTCCAGTGTGCTGTTCAATGAGACGTCCGAAACGTCCAGAACAGCCTGCTCAGCAATAATCTCAAGGATCCGATTTTTGATGCTTTTGGCCATTAAATACAATCTCTTTGAGTATCTTGGGACACTTACTGACTGTCACTTAGTCATTCTGATCCGACTTTGAAACGGCTTTCTGAAGGGCGGCCACAGTCTTGAGAAGCCGCGGCAATCTGCGCAGAGATTTGTACATTTCCAAATGCGCGTCCATCTTAACGGCAGGTGACCCCATCATGATCCTGCCTTTGGGCACATTGCTAAAGATTTTGGTGGCCCCACCGCACACGACATCATCCCCGATCACAATATTATCGCTGACACCGCATTGCCCGGCCATGACGACGCGGTCACCAACTCGCGCTGAGCCTGCGATGCCGACCTGACCACATAATAGACAGTCCTGACCAACCTGCACGTTGTGGCCAATATGAACGAGGTTATCTAGTTTGCTGCGGGCGCCAATCACGGTGTTGGCCACGGTGCCGCGATCAATTGCGCTGCCGGCCCCGACCTCAACATCATCGCCAATCTCAACAGCGCCAAGGGAATGGATCCGGGTCCAGCTTTGCGCGTCAACGGGTGGCTGTGCTGTGCCAAGACTTTCGCGGGCGGCCTCTACCTGTGATTTTTCGGGGGTAACAAATGAGAATCCGTCGCCACCGATGATGACATTGGGCTGAAGGATCACGCGAGCACCCAAGACGGCGCGCGCGCCGACCCGGACGCCGGAATGGATCAGAACATCACCACCAATTACGGCCCCCTCGGCAATGCTGACATGCGATGCGATGCGTGCACGGGGCCCGATCACAACGCCTCGGCCAATCACAACAAACGGACCGATCGCGGCATTCGCCCCAATGGCGGCTGTCGGATCAACAATTACGGTCGGATGAATGCCCGGAGCAATCTGCGGCCCTGGATCCAATGCCGCGGTCAAACCAGCCATGGCATACCGTGGACGCGGGGCAACGATTGCGGCCTCAATTCCTAAAAGTGTCCAATCCATGCCCGGTGCGATCATTGCCGCGCGCGCCCTTCCAGCGCCGATTGCATTTGCGTATTTTGGGGACATCGCCAGAGCCAAATCGCGATTGGTCGCAAGGCTGGGTTCTGCCGCGCCGTCCACCTCAAGATCAAGCGCACCAAAAGCCTGTGCGCCCAACGCTTTAGCTAGTTGCTGAATTGTGAATGCCATGTGCTGCTCCGCCCCAGGTCGGGGAACTGAGTTTAGCTACCTATAGAGCGAATATCTACCCCAGCATCAACCATCGCACGCCAAAGCATTTGATCACGACCGTAAATATCAGGACGAAAGTTTGCGCGCCCCTCAGGTGTGACCCATGCAGTCCAGTACACCAGATGCACTGAGATCGAGGTGTCTAGATTAACCTGAGTTTCCTGACCGGTCGCCAAAATGCGCTGGAAATATGCCTCTGGATTGGCTTCTTGTGGCGCTAACAAGTGATAGGCCAAGTCAAACGGGCGATGCACCCGAACGCAGCCATGTGAAAATGCCCGCACATCACGAGAGAACAAGCTCCGCGACGGGGTGTCGTGCAGATAGATGTTCCACTGATTTGGGAACATGAATTTAACCAGACCAAGCGCGTTACTGTTAGACGGAGGCTGGCGCAGATTGAACGGAAAATTTCTGGCCGTGTATTGCGTGAAATCGATGTTTTCACGGTTTACGACCTGACCACGCGAATCGTACAGCCGCAAATGACCGGCCGCGGCAGGGTCCGATTGCATCTGAGGAAGGTATTCATTCGTCGCGATTGAACGTGGGACATTCCATGTCGGATTGATCACCATATGCGTCATCTCGTCAGAAAATTCCGGGGTGCGCCGATCACTTGTCGTGGCACCGACAACGACGCGGGTCTCAAAGGTGATCTCTTCGTTATCGATCACGTAGCCGCGAAAATCCGCAATGTTCACCAGAATGTGGCGGTCGCCGCGGGGTTTATTCATCCAGCGTTGCCGCTCCATGGCGACCAGAATTTGACCAAGGCGTATCTCGGGCGAGACGTTAATCTCTGCCATGGTTGCGGGCCCCGCCACGCCATCAGCGTTTAGGCCGTGGCCTTCCTGAAACTGCTGTACCGCCTGCTGCATCGGACCATCATATGCGGCCGACGCTGACCGGTTAAGGTATCCCATCGTCATCAAACGGTTGCGCATTACCACGACATCTGGGCCCTGATCACCGGGCTCCAGCTGGCGCGCGGCAACTTCGATGCCCCAACCGCCACCACCCAAAATCCGCTCAAGACGCAGCTTTTCACGCATTAAACGAATGTATTCAGGATGTTCCGGCGGAAGGCTCCGCAAATATGCGCGAGGACTTGATTGGGCAAACGCCTCAATCTGGGCCAAAGGGTCCCGACGCGGCAAATCCTGTACGATATCAGAAATCACCTCATTGGGGTCAAGCATGCCCGACTGCACGTCTCGCGCGTATTGCAGGAACATGGCAGACGCCATCACTTCAACCTGACCTTGGGCGCGCGGTGTGTCGGCGTCGCGAAATGCCTGACGCAGGACCTCTGCCTCATAGCGTTCTGTCGGCAATCCATGATTGCCTGCCTCTTGCAGAACTTGCAAAAAAGCATTGCGACGGCTGCGATCCTGACCACTCGTCCAAATCGGTTCAAACGCACGGGCCCGGTAGAACGCCGACAACGTCTCATTCTGGCTGGCGTCCTCGGCCACGGCCTGACGAAATGCTGTAACCTGTGCGGCAAGCGGCGTTGCACCGACCCCCCCCCCAACCAGCCCAAGTGCAAGGACCAAGAACATAAAAGCGGTTGTGAACGACGAAACGGAACGGTTGACGATCATAGGTCACCTGCAAAAAAGGAAATTTTTGTAATTTTCCATCAATGACATAGCGAAATGTGATGTCCATTCACTTTTTTGAAAGTAGGGGCTGCTAGGGTAGATTTCTCTGAAACCGTGCTTTCACGACAACTCTGCAGTGCATCATCGTGGACGCAGTAGACTGGCGGAAAAACGCCTAGGATTTAATATGGAAACAGCAGACTTTCTCAAAACGTTTCAATGTGTAATAAAAAACAAGTCCGGGGGGATAAAAACGCAAATAGCCGGTCAACCGGCACAAGCAGGCTTGGATACGAGTAGATGACGGGGCAGACTTCACATGACTAAGACGGTGTTATCGAGGCGTGCGCTATTAAGTGCGTTCGCCGCCACCGCCGTGACGGCAGCGCCCGTGATGGCGAACGCCTTTGGCATCCTGCGCGGTGCAGGCGACATTCGAAAACTCCGAATGTATAATGGTCGTACGGGTGAGACCCTCGATATGATCTACTGGATTGAGGGCGACTATATTGCTCCAGCCCTAAACGAAGTAAGCCGTTTCATGCGCGATTGGCGCCAAGATGAGGTTCGAGAAATCGACACACGAACCATCGACATCATGGCCGCCTCCCACAATCTTTTGGACACCAACGAACCTTACACCTTGCTGTCGGGTTACCGCTCCCCAGCCACAAATGCCATGCTGCGCGCCCGCTCTTCCGGCGTAGCCCGCAATTCATTGCATATGGTTGGTGAAGCTGCAGATCTTCGGATCAATTCACGTTCCGTCAGCCAAATTGCCAGTGCAGCACAGTCTTGCAACGCGGGCGGCGTAGGCCGCTATTCCGGATCAAACTTTGTCCATATGGATTGTGGTCCGATCCGGGTCTGGGGTCGCTAAACCCACATTTTTCCGCAAGAAATCTGCATCTGCTGTCAAACCGCTGACAGTTGGCTGTTCTTGAGAAAACACTTATCGAAAAGCGACGCACCAGCGGCTCCGATTGCACGAGCATTCGGGCCGATGCTGCCCTCCTCAATTCGGGGCAACCGCAATCCGCGTGCGTCGAGCTCAACCAATCGCATCCGAGTTTTCTCGACAAGGGAGGCCCGGACGCTTTCTGGAAAGCCGCCATCGATAACCACCGCTTTAAAATCAATGACCGAACAGGCTGACAGCGCAGCTTTGGCCAGCTCAAGCGCTGTCTGCTCAATCCAAGGCGACAGGTATTCGTCGAACCCGGTCCAAGTTGGTTGGTTGGACCAAAGCCTGCGCGGATCAAGACCAGCCGCAGACAATTGCGCCTCAAGCAGAAAAATAGATGCCGTATCAATCAGTTGCTTGGAGGTTCCGTCGGGCTGAGTTGAGCGCAGTGACCCAAAGGCGCCGGCATTACCCCCGGGGCCCTCCACCAGTGCATTGGACATTACGACACCGCCACCCACAAACGCACCAACAAAGAAATATGCATAATCACTAAAAACTTTACCGCGGCCAAAAATATGCTCGGCCTGACAGGCCGCTGTCGCATCATTCACAATATGGATCGGCAAGTTGGTGATCGCGCGGACCTTCTCTTCCAAATCTGTAGTTTCCCATTCATCAAAGACTGAGCGCGGCGTACCAAGCGAATTATGCCAATTCCAGATTTGGAACGGCATCGCCACACCAATGCCAGTCAACCGGGCAATCGCCTCCTTACTCATCTCATTGGCAATGGTCTCAAGACTCTGGGCCAGAAAGGCGACAATCTGGGACATCACTGGATAGTCGTAGGTCGATTGCGCCGTGCTGTGGACCTTGCCGTGCAGATCCATCAAGACGACATCAGCACTACGTCGCCCAATCTTCAGCCCCAATGAATAGGCGCCATCGGCTGCCAGCGTCATCGGGATTGACGGTTTGCCGACCTTGCCCCGAATGGGCGTGCCACGTGTAATATAGCCGTCGCGTTCAAGACCGCGCAGGATTACCGACACAGTTTGCGGCGAGACCCCGGCCAATCGAGACAGCTCACTTCCGGGCAGCGCCCCGTGGCGCAACAGCAAAGACATTATCAATCGCTCGTTGTGGTCACGCACGCCTTGCTGGTTTGCTCCACCTGCTAGGGTGCTGACCTGATCTGCATGCATAATATGTACCCTATTCGCCTGAAATCTCAGCGCTCCTCATTAATAAGTCAACTAGATTTACTTATTGACTGTCGGCTGGAAATCGGAGTTGAATGCGCCCTGTCTGTTAAGGAATGGACCGAAACCGGCGCGACATTTGTCCGGAAATATGTTCTAGGGAGGAACACTAAATGAAAAAGTTGCTGGCCGGTACGGCCCTTGCATTGATGACGACAAGCGGGATGGCTCTGGCAGACGGCCATGGCACATCGGCATGTCTCATCACCAAAACCGATACAAACCCCTTCTTTGTCAAAATGCGCGAAGGTGCCTTGGCCGCAGCTGAGGAATTAGGCATCACGCTCAATACCTATGCCGGTCAGGTTGACGGCGACCATGAAACACAGGTCGCTGCAATCGAGACATGTATTGCGAGTGGGGCATCAGGTATCTTGATCACTGCCTCTGACACGTCTTCGATTGTCTCAGCCGTTGAACAGGCGCGCGACGCAGGTCTTTTGGTCATTGCCCTCGACACCCCGCTTGAACCGATTGATGCGGCAGACGCAACTTTTGCGACCGACAACTTCCTTGCAGGCGTTCTGATCGGCCAATGGGCAGCAGCCACTTTGGGTGACGACGCTGCAAACGCACGGATCGGCATGCTTGATCTTGCTGTCAGCCAGCCAACAGTTGGTGTTCTGCGCGATCAGGGGTTCTTGACCGGATTTGGCATCGACGTTGGTGATCCAAGCCGTTGGGGCGACGAAACTGACGCCCGTATCGTTGGTAACGAAGTAACCCAAGGCAACGAAGAAGGCGGACGCCGCGCGATGGAAAACCTGCTGGCGCTGGATCCTACGATCAACGTCGTCTACACAATCAATGAGCCGGCCGCCGCTGGTGCCTATGAGGCGCTGCGCGCGATTGGTCGCGAGAATGACGTTCTGATCGTCTCAGTTGATGGTGGCTGCCCGGGTATTCAAAACATCGCGGACGGTGTGATTGGTGCGACTTCCCAGCAATACCCGCTGTTGATGGCCTCCCTTGGGATCCAGGCGATTGCGCAATACGCGGCTGACGGTACTCTGCCCGCGCCGACAGAAGGCAAAAACTTCTTTGATACAGGCGTTGCCCTGGTCACGGATGCACCGGTCGACGGTGTTGAATCGATCAGTGTCGAAGAAGGCATGAACCTCTGCTGGGGCTGAAATTACGGCACTAGCATCTGAAAAAGGGCGGGCCATTGACCCGCCCTTTTTTAAAGAGAATGATCGCTGAGGGAAGAGGAGGACGTCCGGATATGCCGACGCAAGACGATTATGAAGGCGCGGCGCAAGATGCCGGGAAAGTCGCCGAATTTGCGAATGACCGTCATGGGCTGTTGCAGAAGGTCCAGCATGCGCTGCATTTGACCCCCTCTCTGGTCCCCCTAGTGGTGCTGGTTGTCTCAGTTATCGCGTTCGGCGTTCTGCTGGGCTCGAGCTTTTTCTCACCCTTTGCGCTGACGTTGATCCTGCAACAGGTCCAAATTGTCGGCATTGTGGCCGCGGCCCAAAGTTTGGTTATCCTGACTGCGGGCATTGATCTAAGCGTGGGGGCCATCATGGTTCTCAGCTCCGTTGTGATGGGCCAATTCACATTCCGCTACGGATTGCCGGTTGAGGTCGCGGTGGCCTGCGGTCTGCTATGTGGCATGATCTGTGGCTATATCAACGGCTGGCTTGTGGCCGTTATGAAGCTTCCGCCCTTCATCGTGACCCTTGGGATGTGGCAAATCGTTTTGGCCACCAATTACCTATATTCCGCAAATGAAACCATTCGCAGTCAAGACATACAGGATCAGGCGCCACTGCTTCAGCTGTTTGGCACAACGATCAAGATCGGCGCGGATGAGCAGGGGCGCGGTGGCGCTACCTTTACCGTCGGCGTCATTTTCATGGTGGTTTTAGTCGCGGTGCTTTCGTACGCCTTGCGCCAAACAGCATGGGGGCGCCATGTTTACGCCGTTGGCGATGACCCAGAGGCCGCTGAACTGTCGGGCGTCAACGTCCGCAAAACTCTGATCTCTGTCTATGTGTTGTCGGGTCTGATCTGTGCTTTTGCCGGATGGGCCCTGATCGGGCGCATCGGATCTGTCTCACCAACCTCTGGCCAATTGGCAAATATCGAAAGCATCACGGCTGTGGTGATCGGGGGCATCTCGCTCTTTGGCGGGCGCGGCTCAATCGTGGGTGCCCTTTTTGGGGCGCTGATCGTTGGTGTCTTCTCGCTTGGCCTGCGCCTGATGGGGGCGGATGCGCAATGGACCTATCTGTTGATCGGGGTCTTGATCATCGCGGCGGTCGCAGTCGATCAATGGATCAGAAGGGTGTCTGTCTGATGGAACCCATTCTTCGAGCAACTGGTCTGGTGAAACGCTATGGCCGTGTCACAGCCCTTGATCATTGTGATTTTGAACTGTTTCCCGGGGAAATTCTGGGTGTCATCGGTGATAATGGAGCTGGCAAAAGTTCCCTGATCAAGGCCGTTTCGGGCGCTGTGATCCCTGATGAAGGCAAGGTTTATCTGGACGGCAAGGAAGTGCGCTTCACCACCCCGATCGATGCGCGCAACGCCGGGATAGAGACGGTGTACCAAACACTCGCCATGTCGCCAGCACTGTCAATAGCTGACAATTTGTTCATGGGGCGTGAGTTGCGCAAACCCGGCATCGCAGGCAGCGTATTTCGCCAATTAGACCGTCCCCGCATGGAAAAGATAGCGCGCGAAAAACTGACCGAGCTGGGGCTGATGACTATCCAGAACATCAATCAGGCAGTTGAGACGCTGTCAGGTGGGCAACGCCAAGGCGTTGCTGTGGCGCGGGCTGCGACGTTCGGGTCAAAAGTGATCATTCTGGATGAGCCGACAGCGGCCCTTGGCGTCAAGGAAAGCCGCAAGGTGTTGGAGCTGATCCTCGACGTAAAATCTCGTGGCATCCCGATTATCTTGATCTCTCACAACATGCCGCATGTCTTTGAGGTTGCCGACCGGATCCATATCCACCGACTAGGTAAGCGGCTTTGTGTAATTGATCCCAAGGATCATTCGATGTCTGACGCAGTGGCCTATATGACTGGCGCAATGGAGCCAGAGGGCATCGCGGCCACTTAACCCACTGATTTCAGGGCATGGTAGAACTGGCGGTACAGCGTCAGCGCCTGTGTGTGGTGGTCTGCACGCGTCAGATCCGGCTGAAAAACTCGGTCGACTTTTGGGGGTGTAATCACATCTGACATCGGCAACCCGACCGCCAGCATCGCCAGACGTGCAGCTCCCATCGATGGACCGGCACCGGCGTCCACGCCGCGATGGATCTCAACCCCCAGCACATCCGCCAAAGTCTGCATCAAAAAATTACTTTGTGCGCCACCACCGACGGCCAATGGCGCCTCGATCTGTGTGCCTGCCGCGCGCAATGCGTCTGCGGCATCAGCAAAACTATAGGCGATTGCCTCAACCACGGCACGCATCATGTGGGGTGCACCCATACCGTCACCAAGCCCCCAGAAACCGGCTCGAATATTACCATCACCATGCGGTGTCCGCTCGCCTGTCAGGTAGGGCAAAAACAGCGGGCCAGATGGCACATGTTCCGCCGCTTCCAGCAACTTCTCGATTGGCTGATTTGCGACGCCCGCAAACCAGGCGATCGGGCGCGCGCCGTTCAGCATTGCAGCCATCTGAAACCAAAGGTCCGGCAAAGTATGGGCATATGCATGCACCATAGCACTGGGGTTAGGGCGGTAGCTGTCGGTTGTGACAAATAACTGACCAGAGGTGCCAAGTGAGATCAACGCATCGCCATTTCTAACGGCGCCGACGCCAAGCGCACCTGTAGCGGCATCACCGCCCCCTGTCGCCACCGCAATTCCGGGGCGCAAACCAAGTTCTTGCGCAGCTACTTTGTGCAAAACCCCTGAAACTGCCGCGCCACTTTGGATCTGCGGCAACCAGTCCGGATCGGTCTGGCTGGCGGCACAAAGCGCATTTGACCAGCTGCGATCGCGCTGATCCATCCACAATGTTCCCGCCGCATCAGAGGGGTCGGTCGCCAATCCACCATGCAGCCGCCAGCCGATATAGTCCTTGGGCAGTAAGATATGGCGCAGCTGGCTGTAAATCCGGGGCGCGTGATCGTGCAACCACATGATCTTCGGCGCGGTAAAACCCGGCATCGCACCAACCCCCGCAATCATACCATGATCCGGAATCTTTTCGGCTAATTGATCACATTGCGCCTGTGCACGGCTGTCATTCCACAAGATCGCGGGCGCCAGCGGGGTCATGTTAGCCCCTAGCAAAACGGCCGAATGCATTTGCCCGCTTAGCCCGATGGCGCGCACCAACTCCAGATCGATACTGTTCTGTTTAGTCAGTACCGCCAGCGCCTGCTTTAGGGCTTGCCACCAGCTTGCAGGATCTTGTTCGCTTGCGCCGCGAAATGGATGTTGCGTCGTCAGCGGTGCAGCACCGCCCGCAAGCAACGCACCTGCCTGTGACACAGCGCAGACCTTAACGGCAGAGGTGCCTATATCGATGCCCAGAAACATGCTGCCCCCTATAAGGATCTATTCAAACCCGCGTTCAGTTCTGTAAACCGAATGTTGCCACGCATGACGGCGTGGCGCCCGGCCCCAAATTCCTGATCTTACGACCAGAGTCCATAGGGCCAAGTTCACGCTGGCTTAGCCTGCATTGTCGAGCGCTATTTCACTCATTGCCGCGGCTTGCAGCCAGACCAGAACCCGGTCGGTTGGGCTATTGGCCTGCGCACTCTGGCCTGCCACCAAATAAAACGCGTCCTTCGGAATGATCTGTGGGCAATCGAGACAGCAAAGCTGCCCCTGACGGATCAGATCGCCAGAATTTGATCGCCAACCCAACATGATACCCTGCCCGTTCAAGGCAGCCTGCGTTGCCTGAACATAGTTGGTGAAATGCAACCCACGCCCGGACACCGATGGCAGACCTGCCTGCCGCAGATACACACCCCAAGTAATCCAGCGCGGATCGTCGACATTGACATGAATAAGCGGTGCTTGCTGAAGCAGCGGCCGCCCTAGATCAAGGCTTGCCAGCAGCGCGGGCGAGCATACGGGCTGAAGACGCTCCTCCATCAAGGGGCTGACCAGTCCATCGCTCCAATGCCCGGCACCGTACCGGATGGCTAGATCCACGCCGCGCCCAAGAGCGGGCGCGCCCTGCCCGGTAGTCATCACATTGATCGCAATGTCAGACATCTCGGCAGACAGAACCGCCAGTTTTGGCATCAACCAATAAGTCGCTATGCCTATTGAGCATGCGATGGTCACCTCATTCTCTGCTTCTGGCGCCAAATGCTCTATCTGGTCGATCGCATCCGCGATCCGGCTCAACCCGTCACGCGTCGCCTCGTATAGCAGCGTTCCTGCCTTGGTCAGCGTCGCGGGACGGGTTGAGCGGTCCAATAATATGGCCCCCAGATCCCGCTCTAGCTGGGTCAGGGACTGGCTAACAGCAGGCTGCGTCACATTCAGGGCCGCGGCTGCCTGACCAAACCCACCCAACGTCACAATCTTATCGAAAACCACCAAAAGGCGAAGGGATGGAAGAGAATACATTCATAACCTATGGATTATATTTACGTCAGTTTTTTCAGACTTCCCATTTCGCGCGCGCTGGTCAAGTATTTTATATTGTTGCCTTCTTGCAAGGCATTGCACCCAAATCAACCATAACAGGGACAGCGTATCTATGAACATGATGACATTAGACAGGGTGATGCTGAAATCCACGGGTTTGGACATCGTATTACCGTCTGGAAAAAGTGCGTATTTCAATTACTTTTGGCTGCGCGACAATTGCCCGACCTCATTTGATCCGGTGACCCGTGAGCGCAGTTTTGATGTCTTTTCGTTAGACCAGCCGCCAGTCCCAAAATCCGCCGTTATCAACGATGACACGCTAGAGCTCATCTGGGCCGCGGACAACCATGTCACCCGACACACCCTAGAGTTTTTAGTCGATCACAGCGTGCCTGCGCGGCGCGCCGATCCCGCCGATTTACCGCGCAAGCCTTGGTTCGCGGATCATTATCCGTCGATCGCACGCGCCTCCCAACCCACGTTGAAAGCAGACCCAACAGCAGTGGCGGAATTTGCCCGTGCTTTGCTGGTTGACGGAGTTGGCATCATCGGTGACATGCCGGCGACCGAACAGGGATTGGCTGAGACCGCCCCCCTGTTTGGTTATATCCGCGCGTCATTCTTTGGCGATTTCTTTGACGTTAAAACTCACATCAACCCAACAAACTTGGCCTTTACCGCAGCAGCGTTGGAGTTTCACACCGATCTTCCGGCTGAGGACATAGCTCCGGGCATTCAATACCTGCACTGCATCGCCAACAGTGTCGAAGGTGGCGACAACTTATTCTTAGACGGCGTCGCTGTAGCCAACGACTTTCGCGTTCAATATCCCGATGAATTCAAACTACTGACCGAAACCGAGATCCCATTTTTCTGTGAGCATGAAAATTTTGACATGCGCGCACGCCAACATGTGATTGAGCTAGATCCAAATGGTGATGTCTCAGGCGTCACGATCAGTGGCCATATGGAGGATATCTTTGATCACTCCCAAGAGTTTCTGGACAGCTATTACCCTGCATATTGCCGGTTTGGTCGTATGATGCATTCTGAGAAATACGTGATGCGGTTTCGGTTGAAGGCGGGGGAATGCATCGTTTTTGACAACCACCGGATCGTTCATGGCCGTGACAGCTACACCGCCAGCAGCGGCGACCGACACCTTAAGGGATGCTATACAGATCGCGGAGAGATGCGCAGCACCTTCCGCGCCCTGACAACCAAGGGTCGGTTCCAATGACCGATCAAACCCACCCATCCTCTGACATGATGAGCGATGAAGATCTGGCGCAATTACGCATCGATATGGCAGCGGCGTTTCAACTGACGGTCGCATTTGGCTGGCACGAGTCGGTTGGTAACCACTTCAGTGCTGCGGTCTCATCTGACGGAAAATCATTCGTCATGAACCCAAAATGGGTGCATTTTTCCGACATCACGCCAGACAATCTATTGCTGCTGAATGCCGATGATCCCGACACCATGACCCGACCCGATGCGCCCGATGCGTCGGCGTGGTGTATTCACGGATCGGTACACCGCATGCTGCCCAAGGCGCGGGTACTGCTGCATTTGCATCCGCCCTACGCCACAGCCCTTGCCGGTCTGAAAGACCCTCGGATATACCCAATTGACCAGAATACAGCCCGATTTTACCACATGGCGATCGATGATCAGTTTGGTGGTATGGCCGATGATGATGCCGAAGGGACCCGGATCGCAGAGGCGTTTGGCGATGCCTCGGTCCTACTTTTGCGCAATCATGGCGTGGCAGTCACCGCCAACACCGTCGCGGAAGCCTTTGAATTAATGTATTTCTTTGAACGTGCCGCCAAAACCCTAATGTTGGCCTATGCCAGTGGTCAGCCTTTGGACATCATGCCCGATGCCATCGCCGAAAGTACTGCGCGCAGTTGGGATGACTATGCCAGCGCCTCATTCAAGCACTTTGAATTTCTCAAGCGTAGCATCGGGATGTAGCCCCCGATTGGTGCCTTGCGGGTCATTCAAGCAAAGGTGACTAACGGAATTTCCCCCTTGGGGGCAAATCTGTGCAACTATACTCTCCAAACGATGAAACGCGCAGCCTTTGTGCGGTGTTGGCGACTATCTTGAGGGACAATGATCACATATTTTGGACTAGCCGTTTTTCTGGCGGGCTTTTGCTTGGTGGCCAACAGGTTGGACACGACCATCATCACGGCACCCATGGTATTTTTGGGCGCGGGCACGGCGCTTGGTTATGCGGGTCTGATGCCGGAGCTGGCAACAGAACTGGCGTTGCACCGGATTGCCGAGATCGCACTGATCGTTTTGTTGTTTCTGGATGCAGCCAAGATCGACGCGACTGAGTTACGTCGTCGCCACGTTTGGCCCGCGCGGATGCTGTTGATCGGACTTCCACTAGGGTTCGTGTTGGGCACAGGCTTGGGATGGTTCTTGCTGCCGGGCTGGCCTTTAGCCGCAATCGCGCTGATCGCCGCAATTCTGGTGCCAACGGACGCAGCCCTTGGCCAACCTGTGGTCAGCAACGAGGCGGTGCCAGTGCGGACGCGCCGCGCCTTGACCGTTGAAAGCGGCCTGAATGACGGGATGGCCCTGCCCCTTGTGTTATTGATGGCGGCATTTGCGGCCCCGATGGCAATGTCCCCGCCGGGCGGATGGGTGTTCTTTGGGCTCAAGCAGATCATTTTGGGTCCGATGGCTGGACTGACCGTCGGATGTATCGGTGGCATCGCTCTGCTTTGGGCCAAGCGCGTGCACGCCACGTCCGAGACGTATGAGGGCATTGGCGCGTTGGCCCTTGCAGCGGCTGCATATTTGGCAGCGGGTCTGATTGGTGGGAATGGCTTTATCGCAGCCTTTGCCGCCGGCCTAGGCTTCGGCGCGATTGTTCGGGGCAAATGCGCCTTTGTCTATGAATTCACCGAAGGTGAAGGGCAAATTCTGTCTTGGACCTCATTCTTTTTGATTGGGATTGTGCTGGTGCCCGAAGCAATCGCCCATCTGACACCCCTAACCCTAATCTTAATCCTGACCAGCCTACTGGTGGTGCGACCCTTGGCAATCTGGCTGTCGCTGATGGGGACTGATGCCGCGACCAACACAAGGCTGTTCATGGGCTGGTTTGGACCGCGCGGATTGGCGACAGCACTTTTTGCGTTGCTAGTGGCCGAACAGTTGGACCATGAACTGGCTGAACAGGTGCTGCATATCGCGATCAACGCGGTCTGGATCAGCGCAATCTTACATGGCCTGACCGCAGCTCCTTTTGCCAAATGGTATGGCGCGCGCGCAGCGGAACCGACAAGCTAGGCGTCGGAAAACCGCGGGCATCAGAGGCCTATCGGTCCTGCAATGCCACCAGATCTTTATCGAAAGATCGCCACTGCCAATTGACCCAGCTGTGGTGTCATTTGAACATTGGCAGAATTGATTTGTCCAATTTATAGATTGTTTTATGTGCGACCTAGAGGAATTGAAATCATGTCTAAACCGCTGATTATTTCTGCGCCTGAGCCGCGTTCGATCGACCTGATCTTTTTTGACGAACAGAAAGATGCGCTGTTTGCCGAGTATGAGGTTCTTGAAACAGATGCGGCGTCGGTCAACGGGTTAAGCGATGCGGTTCTGTCGCGTGCGCGCTATATTTTAGGCCAGCCACCCTTGTCGCTGGAAACGCTGCGCAAAATGGAAAGCCTGCGCTGCATCTTCAATATTGAAAGTAATCTAATCAACAATATGCCCTACGATTATCTGTTTGAGCGGGGCATTCATGTCGTCACCACCGGCGCTGTTTTTGCCCAACCGGTCGCCGAGATGGGTCTTGCGATGGCGCTGTGCCTGGCGCGCGATGTGATTGAGGCTGACACTGCGTTTCGCGAAGGCCGGGAGCAATGGGGCGCAGACAGCAACGGCCAAGCCCGCCTTTTGTCAGGCTCACGCATTGGGATTATTGGCTTTGGCGATCTTGGCCGCGCCATTGCGAGTTTGCTGCAAGGGTTCCGCGCCGATATCTCGGTGTACGATCCTTGGTTGCCCCCCTCTCTATTGGTTGAGGCAGGTGTACGCCCGGCAGACCTCGACACAGTTCTGCACGAGTCCGACACCATCTTTGTGGTGGCCTCGGTCACCAGTGAAAATCGTGGCTTTCTCAATGCGGAAGCATTTGCCAAGATGCGGCGTGGTGCGGCACTCATCTTACTAAGTCGTGCGGATGTGGTCGACTTCGAGGACCTGATTTCCGCCGTTCAAAGTGGGCACATTCTGGCCGCAAGCGATGTCTTCCCGCAAGAGCCACTGGCAAGTGACCACCCAGTCCGACAAATGACCAAGGGGTTTGTCCGATCTGCCCATCGCGCCGGTGCGCTGGACGTGGCGTTCAAGCGCATGGGCGACATGGTTTTGGAGGATATGCGCCTGCTCGATCGTGGCCTACCACCGATGCTGTGCAAACGCGCCGAGCGCGAAACCGTATCACGCATGCGCTCTCGCCCAGTGGCCAAGTCCTAATCAAGCGGATGGCAGCAGCCAAGAAATTGGTGCACCTGACACGATTCGAACGTGTGGCCTCTGCCTTCGGAGGGCAGCGCTCTATCCAGCTGAGCTACAGGTGCCTGCTCCCGCTATAACCGCCAGTCTGTCTTGCTGCAACGGGCAAAACTCATCCAGATCAAATTCACCAGTGGAAACGGGCTTGGCTGGAAATGTAGCTGTGATGCGCCCGATTGGACGTCAGGCGAACAACTCATGACAAAGTTCCAGCGCCTCAACCAACACATCAACTTCGGCCGTTGTGTTGTACATACCAAAGGAGGCGCGGCAGGTTGCAGTGACCCCCATATGCTCCATCAAGGGTTGCGCACAGTGATGGCCAGCACGAACAGCGACGCCACGTTTATCCAGCACCGTAGAGATATCGTGGGCATGTGCCGCACCGTCCAAGGTGAACGAGAAGATCGCGCCCTTGGTGGCGGATGTGCCTTGGACATTCAGCCAGTTCAATCCGTCCAGCCGTTGCCGCGCATAATCGCGTAATGTCATCTCATGGGCTGCGATCCGGTCCATACCGATATCCATCATATAGTTCAGTGCCGCACCAAGACCGATTTGTTGCACGATCCCCGGTGTGCCCGCCTCGAACTTCATCGGCGGATCATTCCATGTCACCACATCGCGGTGGACTTCACGGATCATGTCGCCCCCACCCATAAAGGGCCGCATCTCTGCCAAACGCTCTTTGCGGATATGGATCGCACCGGACCCTGATGGGCCATAAAGCTTATGCCCAGTGATGGCATAGAAATCGGCACCAATCTCGTCGACGTTGACTTGCATGTGGACTGCGGATTGACTGCCATCCAGTAAGACTGGCACATCAACCGCATGGGCCCCGTCGACTACCGCTTTGACGTCGAAGACCGTCCCAAGCACGTTGGACATATGGGTGAGCGCGATAAGCTTGGTGTTCGGTGTAATCGCGTCCAAAATGGCTTGCGGATCCAGATCGCCATTGCTGTCGACATCGACCCAAACCAGTTTGACGCCCTGCCTCTCACGCAAAAGATGCCACGGCACGATGTTGGCGTGATGCTCAGCCACACTCAGAATAATCTCATCGCCCGATTGCATCCGTGGCATCGCCCAACCATAGGCGACCAAATTTATGCCTTCGGTCGTACCCGAGGTAAAGACAATCTCATTCTCGTCTGCGGCCCCCAAAAAACGCGCAATTGTCCCACGGACGGCCTCATAATTTTCGGTCGCCAGATTGCTGAGGTAGTGCAGCCCGCGATGTACATTAGAATATTCCATTGAATAGGCCTGCGTAATCGCATCGATCACGATCTGCGGTTTTTGCGCCGAGGCCCCATTATCAAGGTAAACCAGAGGTTTGCCATTCACTGTACGTCCCAGGATCGGGAAGTCAGCGCGGATGGAATCGATGTCATACATCTTGGTGGCCTTTAGCGTAGAATTCATTGGATAGCCCTTTCGGTGCAGTCCGCATCAGACAGGTTCCATTAAGGTCAGGCCAAGGCCCGACAGAACAAATACAGCAAAAAAGACAAGAACGATCAGGCAGGCGATCATCGACAAAAAGATCCGGCCAAGGGACGTGAACCCGTGCAGCTCAGCGATAAAATTTACCGCCAGCCAAAAGAACAACGCCAAGCTGGCAAGGGTGATCAACCCAACAAGGGGCGGCATCAGCAAAATTGCTGCGATTTGAACGACCTGAACACACAGCAAGATGAACTGAAGCCAGATCATCAACAGCAGGCTTTCCTCAAACGCGCCGGTGCCACCAAAGAACTTACCGACGAAATAGGCGGTATAAACCATGGCCAGCATCAGGCCCGTCTGCGCCAAACCCAATGCTATCGGAGAGTTGGCCATGCCGGCACCCTCACTTGTGGCACCGACGATCAGTGCCACAATCTCAACTAAAATAATGCTGGAGACAGCGACCAACAGGAACATCAACCACAACGCTTGACGCGGAGGTGCAAAGCTCAGAACCGTTGACGCTCCCTTGCGCGGGTCAACAGCCGTATCGCGCGCCAAACGCACGAGGGACACTAATGTTACAAGATCGCTCATATTTCCGATCCTTCTGGGGATTGTTCGGCCTCAAAGAGTGTCATGCCCCAGATTACCAAGAAGGCCAAGACCAACCCGGCACCAACACAGGTTTGGGCGGGACCCGGCCCGATAAATCCAGCAATCATTCCATAGAACATAAATGCCGGGCTGACCGATAGCAGCGTCCAGAACAGCGCCAATCGCGCTGAGAACCAACTGCCTTTACCACCAAATATGCGCGCCACGATATGGCTCAGCGCGCCGATGCCATACAGCAGGATCGGCGCCATAAAAACCCACGCCAAAAGTGTTGCCCCCAGCAACGCCTGTAGCGGAATCTCTGGGTTATAAAACGCCTCACGCGACAGGCGCGGCCATTGCGCCACAAAGATCAACATACATGACACCATCAAGAATATCAGCGCTCGGTCTTCGCGGGGCCCCATCACAAGCAGGTTACGCATTACGGCACGAGGGCGCACCCAAGTCCGCACGATGTCTGAGGTGACAGCCATCTGTTAACCGCGACGCCGCTCTAGCCAGTTTTGCAACCGGATCAGGATGTCACTTTGAAGATCTTCATTCTCGATCTCATCAATCGATTGCGCAAGGAATGCCAAAACCAAAAGGTCCGTCGCCTCGGCCACAGGCACCCCACGAGAGCGGAGATAGAACATCGCCGCCTCATCGATCGCACCGGTCGTAGAGCCGTGGGAGCACTGAACATCGTCGGCATAAATCTCGAGCTCTGGCTTGGCCAAAAACGTGCTGTCCTCATCCAGCAAAAGCGATTGGCTGATCTGATAGCCATCAGTCTTTTGCGCGCCCGGTTTGACCAGGATCTTGCCCTGAAACACCCCAACGGCGCCGTTGCGCAGTACCTTTTTGAAGACTTGGCGGCTTTCGCAATTCACCGCATCATGAGTGATAAAGATCGTGTCATCGTGATGGAAATCACCCCGCGCACCATCGCCCAATGCAGCCCCTGCCACATGCGCAGTCGACGAGTCGCCGACCATTTCAATGATATTCTCGTTGCGCGTTAGCGCGCCGTTCGCAGTCAATGTAAACGATTTGAAGGTTGCCTCTTCACCGATCCGAGAAAACATATGCGTGATGGCCCGACGTTCATGATCACGGCCTTGCACGCGAACGTGATGGAAAGCGCCGCCATCACTGACCTCAATTTCCATGCATTTGTTAAACCGCGCGGCAGCGGGACCACTTTCAAGAACAGTCACCTCAGCGCCGGGATCCACCATTACCAGATGATGCAGCGTCACGTCCGACAACTCATCCTCATGCAGGTAAACCAGATTGATCGGCTTTGCGGCCTTGCCAGTCGCACGGATCACAATTCCGTCGCTGGCGGTCGCGGTGTTAAGCGCTGCAAGTGAGCGGCTGACCGGCGTTTGGCCCCGTTGTTCCAGCACACCAAACAGATCTTTGGCCCAATGAATATCAATCGCCAAGACATTAGCAAGGCGTTCGATCACGACACCTTCCAAGGCGAAGTCATCGCTTTTGTCAGCATCAAACACACCATCGACAAACACAATTTTCAGGCTGTCGATTTCTGAGAAAACCGGCTGCTCATCACTGGTATCAAAAATGCTTGCTTTGGTTGCGGATGCGCCAATAAACGATGCGGGATTGGTGTATTTCCAATATTCATCGCGCCTGGTCGGCAGGCCCATAGCGCGCACGCGCGCCAAAGCCGCATTGCGCGCAGCCCCCGCCCAGACCGCGCCGGGTGCGGGCGCACCAAGTTCGGCAAGCCGCGTCTCAGTCGGGTCAAGCTTCAGATTTGCCTGAGCCATTACGCCACCTCTGCCAGAATGTCGGTGTAACCATTCTTCTCAACTTCCATCGCCAACTCCGGCCCACCGGTTTTGACGATCTGACCGTCTGCCATGATATGAACGACATCGGGTTTGATGTGATCAAGAAGCCGCTGATAATGGGTGATTACCAAAAATCCACGCCCTTCAGTGCGAAGGGCGTTCACGCCATCAGCGACCAATTTCATCGCATCAACATCAAGGCCGGAATCAGTCTCATCCAGAATGCACATCTTTGGTTCCAGCATCGCCAATTGCAGGATCTCATTGCGCTTTTTCTCACCACCCGAAAACCCAACATTGACGGGGCGCTTTAGCATTTCAGCGTCAATTTTTAGTGATTTCGCCCGCTCACGGACCAGTTTCAGGAAGTCGCCTGCGCTTAGCGGCTCTTCGCCCCGGGCTTTGCGTTGCGAATTTACGGCTGTGCGCAAAAAGGTCATATTGCCGACGCCGGGGATCTCAACAGGATATTGAAACGCCAAGAATAGGCCCGCTGCTGCGCGCTCCTCTGGCTTCATATCCAATAGATCGACGCCTTCCAATTGGGCCGAGCCGTCGGTGACAACATAGCCACCCTTGCCGGACAACACGTAGCTGAGTGTCGATTTGCCCGATCCATTGGGACCCATTATCGCGTGTACTGTGCCCGCCTCAACCGTCAGATCGACCCCTTTCAGGATCTGCTTGTCTTCTTCTTCCAACGATACGTGCAGGTTTTTGATCTCTAACATAGTCTTCTCTTTCACAAGCAAACAGGCCCGCGCAGCGCAGGCTGGCGAGCGTAAGTTTCAAAGTTTTGGGGTGCGCCTGAGACAGCGCGGAAAAATCGAGGCCGGTCAGTGTCACCGCGTCGCCCTTCGCGGGGCGACAGTGTATTGATATGGCGGCGGAGACCAAGCTCAAAAAGCGGCAAATTTATCGCATTTGCCTGACGCCTCGTGCCGCTAGACGAGACCATCGACGTATTATTAGTGGCCTCATAATTCAGATCGACGCCAACAAGGGCTGTCGCCCCCAAGATAGCCTTAGCCACGACAATACCGCAGTATTCCGCAATCTGGCGATCTTCGATGGATGGTGTAATTATGTTTATCACAGGGCTAAATCCTTATCTTCAGCAAGGTACGTTCCGGGCAGACAACAAGATAATCTGGCACCGGAACGAACATGGGCTTTACCGGATATCCCGTTAGCCCACTGACCCTTCCAGTGAAATCGCCACCAGTTGTTGGGCCTCCATCGCAAACTCCATCGGCAGCGCTTGCAGCACTTCCTTACAGAACCCATTCACGACAAGCGCGACGGCTTCTTCCTCATTCATTCCACGCTGGCGGCAATAAAACAGCTGCTCATCATCAACTTTTGATGTCGTCGCCTCATGCTCTACTCGAGCCGTATTATTCTTGACCTCGATATAGGGCACCGTGTGGGCCCCGCATTTATCACCGATCAACAGGCTGTCGCATTGCGTATAGTTTCGGCCGTTCTGCGCCTTGGGATGCATAGAGACCAAACCGCGATAGGTGTTTTGCGCCCGCCCAGCAGAGATGCCTTTCGAGACGATCCGCGATTTGGTATTTTTACCCAAATGGATCATCTTGGTGCCAGTGTCGGCCTGCTGCATGTTGTTGGCGATCGCGATTGAATAAAACTCACCCTGGCTGTCATCGCCGCGCAAAATGCACGATGGGTATTTCCAGGTAATCGCAGATCCAGTTTCAACTTGAGTCCACATCACTTTGGCCCGGTCACCCCGACAATCCGCGCGTTTGGTCACAAAATTATAGATACCGCCTTTGCCGTTCTCATCGCCGGGATACCAGTTTTGGACAGTCGAATACTTGATCTCAGCATCGTCCAGCAAAACCAGCTCTACCACCGCTGCATGCAGCTGGTGGATGTCGCGCTTGGGTGCAGTACAGCCTTCTAGATAGCTGACGTAACTTTCTTTATCAGCGATGATCAGCGTCCGCTCAAACTGGCCGGTATTCTCGGCATTGATCCGGAAATACGTGCTCAGCTCCATCGGACAGCGCACGCCCGGCGGGATGTAGACGAATGATCCGTCTGAAAAGACAGCGGAATTCAGCGTTGCAAAGTAGTTGTCCGTGATCGGCACAACTGAGCCCAGATACTTCTTCACCAACTCAGGATGGTCCTGGATCGCCTCAGACATTGAGCAAAAGATAACACCGGCCTTTCTCAGCTCAGCCTGAAAGGTTGTTCCCACAGAGACAGAGTCGAAAACCGCATCAACAGCCACTTTGCGGCCCTCAGCAGGCATATCTTCGGCCCCCTCGACGCCCGCCAGGATCATCTGCTCTTTCAGCGGAATACCCAGCTTCGCATAGGTCTCCAGCAGTTTGGGGTCGACGTCATCCAGCGATTTCGGCTTTTCGGCCATGCTTTTAGGGCGCGCGTAATAATACTGATCTTGGTAATCGATGGCTGGATAGTGCACCATCGCCCAAGCCGGCTCAGCCATCTGTTTCCATCGTTTAAACGCTTGCAGACGCCAATCAAGCATCCACTCCGGCTCATTGTTTTTGCCAGAGATCAGGCGCACGATATCCTCGTTTACGCCTTTGGGCGCATAGTCCATCTCAATGTCAGTTTCCCAGCCGTATTTGTACTCACCGGATAGGGATTTTACCGCATCAACCGTTTCTTGATCGACACCGTCTTTTACGTCCATTGTGTCCAAAGCAGTCATGATCGCTCCCGTTTCATCTGTTCTCACGCGGCGCGCGCTCGAAATTTCGTGTGTTGCGCTAGCCATGCGTCGCAAAACTGCATGACTTGGCTTTCGGTTGTCTCTGGCCCAAGTGAGACGCGGATGGCCGATCCGGCCTCTGCCTCACTGAACCCCATCGCGCGCAGGACTGCGCTGGATTTCACTTTGCCGCTGGAGCATGCCGACCCTGCCGATATCGCAAACCCGGCCAGATCCATCTGCATAACCTGCGTCTCACCCTTCCACCCCGGTGTCAGTACACATGAGGTGTTGGGCAGTCGTGTCTTTGCTTTCCCGACAAAAATAGTCTCTTTTGCCGAAGCTTCCAGAGTTGTTTCTAGAATATTTCTAAGTTTCTCAACCCTGTTCCATGCGCCGTCGGCCAAATCTCGCGATGCGGCGGCCACAGCGGCGCCGAATCCGGCGATCCCGATCGTGTTTTCAGTGCCTGAGCGACGGCCCATCTCTTGCCCGCCCCCAGTTGCAAGTGGTGCGATATCCAACCCTTCGCGCACGATCAACGCGCCAACCCCTTTGGGACCACCCAATTTATGCGCGGACAAAATCGCCAGATCCGCCCCACTCCATGCAAATGAGAACGGCACCCTGCCGATCGTCTGCGACAGATCAAGCAACAGCCAGTCTGCCCGCGCCTGCGCACCGTAGGGCCAATGCCCATCAACCTTCTCAGGTGGCGGGGTCACAATTCCGGTTTCACTATTGGCGTATCCCATAGCCAGCACATGACCGGGGCCATCAGGCGCCGCCTGCCAGTTCGACAGGTTCATATGGCTCAGCAGCGCATCATGGGCGGTGTCTTGGACAAAGACGTCGACCCCATCCGAAAGCCGGTCCAGAACCGATGCCGCCTCGGTGGCCCCAGAGGTAAAGATCACCTCGCTGACCTTGCAACCCACGGCCTCGGCCACTTGCGCACGCGCACGCTCCACCAGCGCCTTCGCAGCGCGCCCCTCGGCATGGATGGAAGACGGGTTTCCCGACAGATCCATTGCCGCCAACATTGCTGCCTGCGCCACGCTGCGCAAAGGCGCAGTCGCGTTATAGTCAAAATAGCACCGCGATTTCACGACTCCGCCTCCGAAGTGGCAATCAGGTTTAGCAAGTTCATAGCCCTCTTCTCCTGATCGACGACCTCGTCCACGACCTCAAACAACACCGGTACAGCTGGGCACGGTGTCAGTTCATTAAACACGACGTCTGACAGGCGCGTCTGGTGCAAGAACACATAGACATGCGCGCTTAGACTTTCCCAAAGACGATTATTCATACTTTGCGCCTTGGTGCCCGACAGCCCGCCGCTGACGCCAGCACCTGTGTGCATCGCGCTGACCGTTTCCTCAACCGCCGCCAAAATATCGGCCACACGAATTTCGCTGGACGGTTTGGCCAATTTGTAGCCGCCGCCTGGGCCTCGCACCGACTCAACCAGCCCTGCCCGACGCAATTTAACAAAAAGCTGCTCTAGATAGGGCAGTGAGATATCCTGACGCCTAGAGATTTCGCCCAAAGACACCATCATCTCGGACGATTGCATCGCAAGATCTGTCAAAGCCACCATCGCATAACGGCCTTTGGTGCTAAGCTTCATCCTGATCTCCCAAAAAACCGACAAAGGTGCGCATTCATTGACCTTGGCGAACAATGCGCTTAACTGCGAATAACTTAGAAATTCCGGCACCTGCTGGAACTTAGAATTGTTCTAGATTGGCCGAAGGTTTTCGTCAAGATAAGACCGCAAACCATCACAACCTGTTGAGGAGACTTGGATGCCCGAGGTGATTTTTCCCGGACCAGAAGGACGGCTTGAGGGGCGTTATCACCCGCAAAAACCAAAGGATGCGCCTATAGCGATCATTTTGCATCCGCATCCCCAATTTGGTGGGACGATGAATAACCGCGTCGTCTACAACCTGCATTATGCGTTTTATAAAATGGGTTTCACGGTATTGCGATTCAATTTCCGGGGCGTTGGGCGTAGCCAAGGGGAATATGATCAAGGCATCGGTGAGCTGAGCGATGCAGCCTCTGCACTTGATTACCTGCAGTCGATGAACCCCAATTCCAAGCATTGCTGGGTCGCAGGCTTTTCATTCGGTGCGTGGATTGGCATGCAATTACTGATGCGCCGGCCTGAAATCACCGGTTTTATCTCGGTCTCACCCCCGGCCAACATGTATGATTTCAGTTTTCTTGCACCCTGCCCGGCCTCTGGCCTGATGATCAACGGTTCTGCGGATCGCGTGGCAAAGCCGCAAGACACCCGCATTCTGGTCGACAAGCTGCATGAGCAAAAAGGCATCACCATCACCCATCAAGAGATGGAAGGTGCCGGGCACTTCTTCGAAGACCCCTACATGGATCCAATGATCGACAGCGTGCAGACATATGTCCGTCGTCGACTGACAGAGACGACGCGTTAAACACATGGGTATTACCGAAGATATTGCGGATCAGCTCGCCAAAGAAGCGATCGAAGCCGAAGAAAAGCTGGGCGATGACCGTCTGGTCAATCAAGTATCAGAGGTGATCGGCGGAAGTTCGACCACGACACAAGAGGCCTACTTGACCGCAGTGCGCGTTCGGCGGTCTGAGGCGCGAGCGCGTAAGTTCATCGCAGAAAAATTGGCAAAGGGCGCCCGTCAGACCTGACGGACGCCCTTCAGCGCGACACAGATAACCCAAGCGGCATGAAGACCATCATCTTAAACTGCAAAAATGTTATCGCCTTATTCAGTCATTCCAGCTGACCCGTTGCCTACATCGCACGCAGCATTCCATCCATTTCGGCTGGCGACGCCTATACAGTATACAATGGCATACCGCCTTCCCAACAAGCCGTTTCTGCGCTACACCGCGCGCAAGGTAGCGATTCACCAAACCATGAGGGACAGACATGTCAAAGATTAAGGTCGAAAATCCAATCGTTGAACTGGACGGCGATGAGATGACCCGGATCATCTGGGATTTCATCAAACAAAAACTGGTCCTGCCCTATCTTGACGTGGATCTACTTTATTACGATCTGAGCATGGAAGTGCGCGATGAGACCAACGACCAGATCACCATCGATGCCGCCGAGAAAATCAAAGAGGTCGGCGTTGGCGTGAAATGTGCCACGATCACTCCCGATGAGCAGCGCGTTGAAGAGTTCGGCCTGAAGCAGATGTGGCGCAGCCCGAACGGTACAATTCGCAATATTCTGGGTGGTGTTGTATTCCGCGCGCCGATCATCTGCGAAAACGTACCGCGCCTTGTTCCGGGTTGGACCAAGCCAATTGTCATTGGCCGTCATGCGTTTGGAGATCAGTACCGCGCCACCGATTTTCTGATGCCCGGTCCCGGCCAACTGACCATGAAGTTTGTCGGTGACGACGGTACCGTGATCGAAAAGGTTGTTTATGACGCGCCTGCTGCCGGTATCGCGATGGGCATGTACAATCTTGACAACTCGATCATTGATTTCGCTCGGGCCTCGCTGAACTACGGTCTGAACTTGGGTTGGCCGGTGTACTTGTCGACCAAGAATACCATCCTGAAGGTTTATGATGGCCGCTTTAAGGATCTGTTCCAAAAGGTCTATGAGGAAGAGTTTTCTGACAAATTCAAAGCTGCTGGCATCACGTATGAGCACCGCCTGATCGACGATATGGTGGCTGCAGCCATGAAATGGTCCGGTGGGTTTGTCTGGGCTTGCAAAAATTACGATGGCGACGTGCAGTCAGACACCGTAGCGCAGGGTTTTGGCTCACTTGGACTGATGACCTCATTGTTGATGACGCCCGATGGCAAAGTCGTAGAGGCCGAGGCCGCGCACGGCACCGTCACGCGTCACTTCCGCCAGCACCAAAAGGGTGAGGCGACATCGACTAACTCGATCGCATCAATCTTTGCTTGGACCGGTGGGCTAAAGCACCGCGCCAAGCTGGACGACAATGCACAGTTGATGGGTTTTGCCGAAACACTGGAGCGTGTGGTTGTAGCAACCGTTGAAAGCGGATCGATGACCAAAGATCTGGCCCTGCTGGTCGGACCTGATCAACAGTGGCTGACAACGATTGGTTTTCTGGAGAAGGTTGCCGAGAACCTGGACAAATCCCTAGCGGCCTAAACGCCCCAAAATCTGTCTTGAAAGGGCTGGCTTGCGCTGGCCCTTTTTCTTTTGTCTGGTGGCATCACCGCCCCTTGCAGTTCGACCGCAGCAGCTGGCCGGCATTAAGGTTACCAACGGGTTCTTAACCTTAAGTTTACCATTTCGTTGACAGAGCCGCCCCCCGCCGCCCTATATGTCTAAATATAAGGGAAAGGCATTAACCATATGTTTTCAATTGGAAAACCACCGCTTCAGGCGGCACTTTTGACCTGTTTATTGGTCGGATCGGCAGCGGTGGCTTCGGCCCAAACCGCTCCGCAGATGATCTCAGTTCGCAGCACGCACCATGACAGCGCGCACGGTGACACCAACCAAAATTCGGTCACCACCAGCGCACAGTTAACTTGGGCGGATAGAAACGGCTGGCAACGCTTTGGCTATCTTAGTTTTTCGCAGATTGACCGATCTGAGCCAAGTCAACAAACCACTACTCGCGCCGAAAGCTTTGGTGCTGGCGTCAGCTATCGCGCCACGCCACAAATCTCTCTTTTTGGGGTTCTGGGCTATAGCACGGCCAAGGCAACCGGCACGGACGCAATTTATGGTGCAGGTACTGGCATGAGCCTAACCTTGGGCGGTCAGATCAGCCGAACGATCACGCCCGCACTAACTCTGCGCGCGACCGGGGCCGCCAGCTATAGCCGAGGGGATGAGGACGGATCTGGCGGCACTGACAGTACGAATGTCCGTCGTCTGCGCGCCGAATTACAAGCTATTGCGCGGCTGTCGGATCGCCAGTCCTTAACGATCGGATTGCTTGGAACGGCCGCCAATGTCGCCCTAAACACTCGCGGCACTGAGCGGTTGTCAGAGGCCACGCTAACCCTGCGCCACATGATCGATGACCGCAGGGCAATTTCTTTGCAGCTGGTCGAAGGCATCGGCGGCGACACAAGAAATCGGCGCATCAGCGTCCAGTTTGACCAATTATTCTAAGGAGCACCAAGATGAACAAGACCTTCAACATACTGCTGAGCATTGCTGCACTGGGGCTGACGGCCTGCACCGGAGCACCTCATTCGTCCATCCGCATGCAAGATGCCGTCATGGTCGGACAGATCGATCTGGAATTGCTGACGATTGACGCTTTGGCGCACTAAAGCTCTTCGACGATCATCAGATCACGTTCCGAGGCCCCGCGCGCATGGCTAAGCGCCTCTTGATAGACCGGTGAGTTGTAGCACGTTTCGGCCGCCTCAACACTCGGAAACCGAGCAACCACATTGCGTGGATGCGCCCGCCCCTCCAATTGAACAGCCCGCCCACCACGCGCCAGAAAAACGCCGCCATGTACTGCAATTGCCTTAGTCGCAAGGGCAGCGTATTTGCCATAAGCCACGTCGTCACTGACGGTGACATGGGCAATCCAAAGGGCAGTTGCCATTGTTCAGGCTCCTCTCAACAGGGATTCCGCCGCAGCGATCGCCGCCGCCGCATTGGTCGTATCTTTGCCGCCACCCTGGGCCATATCGGCGCGTCCACCGCCACCTTTTCCACCCAGCTCAGCAACCGCAAGCTTCACCAGATCAACGGCCGAAATTCGGTCTGTCAAATCGGCGGTAACGCCGGCTGCTACGGCCGCCTTGCCACCTGCATCTGCGATCAACAAAACCGCACCCGAACCCATGCGCAATTTGTGCTCATCGATCAGGCTGGGCAGGTCTTTGCCTGTCACCCCTTCCAACGATTGTGCAAGGAACGCGATGCCGTTGATCTCTTGTGTCGCCGGAGCCGCTGTGCCCCCACCCGACATCGCCAATTGCTTGCGTAGCTGCGCCACTTCGTTGCTGAGCGATCTACGTTCATCCAACAACGCCTGAACACGCTCCACCACATCTGACGGCTGCGCCTTCAAATTAGCGGCAACCGTACTTAACTGGCGATCTTTTTGCGATAGATAGTCAAACGCTGCGGCCCCGGTCAGTGCCTCAATCCGGCGCACACCCGCGCTGGACGCGCTGTCGCCCAGAACCACAAAGACCCCGATATTGCCGGTTTGGCGCACATGGGTGCCGCCGCAAAGTTCCAATGAGTAAGTCGCCCCATCGCTGCCCTTACCCGAACCTTCCAAGCGACCCATTGAGATGACACGCACCTCATCGCCATATTTTTCACCAAACAGCGCCTGTGCGCCCAGATCGCGCGCTGCATCCGGCGTCATGATCCGGGTTTCCACCGGGGCGTTCTGGCGGATAAATGCGTTTACTTCGGCCTCAACCTGCGTCAACTCCGCGGCACTTAGGCCTTTGGAATGGCTGAAATCAAAGCGCAATCGATCTGGCGCATTAAGTGAGCCGCGTTGCGCAACATGGTCACCCAAGGCCCGGCGCAGCGCCTCATGCAGCAGGTGGGTGGCCGAGTGATTGGCCCGGATCGTACTGCGCTGTTCATGGTCCACGACCAATTCGGCGGCCTGACCCTTGGAGATTTTGCCCTCGATCACCTCAGCAATATGCATGAAGACGCCAGCCGATTTGCGTGTGTCTGTGACGCGCGCACGACCAGTTTCGGTCTTCAAAAGGCCCGCATCCCCGACCTGACCACCACTTTCGGCGTAAAATGGCGTTTGATTTAGAACGATGCTAACGGTCTCACCCATCTTAGCGTTGGTAATCTCAGCACTGTCACGCACGAGGGCCAACACTTCTCCCTCAGCGGTTTCAGTGTCATAACCCAAAAATTCAGTGGATCCGTGCAGGTCCGCTAGATCCAGCCAGATTGCTGCATCCGCCGTCTCGCCAGAGCCGGTCCAAGCCGCGCGCGCCTTAGCTTTTTGCTCAGCCATCGCTGCATCAAATCCGCCTGCCTCGACCACCAACCCCTTCTCGCGCAGCGCGTCTTGGGTCAAATCCAGCGGAAAACCAAAAGTATCATAAAGTTTAAAAGCGGTTTCACCGGGCAGCTCTGCCCCTTCTGGCAGGCGCGCAACTTCGTCATCCAACAAGCGTAGACCGCGTTCCAACGTGTTGCGAAAACGCTCCTCCTCCAGCTTGAGGGTTTCCTCGATCAAGGGCTGCGCGCGGCCAAGTTCAGGATAGGCCTGACCCATTTGTTGGACCAATGCGGGCACCAAACGGTGCATCAACGGATCTTGCGTGCCCAATAAATGTGCATGGCGCATCGCGCGGCGCATGATGCGGCGCAACACATAGCCGCGTCCCTCGTTGGACGGCAACACACCGTCGGCGATCAGGAATGAGGTCGATCGCAAATGATCCGCGATCACCCGATGATGGACGTTTTGCGGCCCATCCGGATCTACGCTGGACGCATGGGCGCTGGCCTCAATAAGGCTGCGCATCAGATCCGTATCGTAGTTGTCGTGTTTGCCTTGCAGCAATGCCCCGATCCGCTCCAGTCCCATACCGGTGTCGATCGACTGCATCTCAAGGGGGCGCATTGTGCCGTCCTCAAACTGCTGATTTTGCATAAAAACCAGGTTCCAGATTTCGATGAACCTGTCGCCATCTTCCTCGGCACTGCCCGGAGGGCCACCCCAGATCTTATCCCCATGATCATAGAAAATCTCAGTACACGGGCCGCATGGGCCAGTAGCCCCCATCGACCAAAAATTGTCGTTGGTCGGGATCCGAATGATGCGATCATCACTAATACCAGCCACTTTTTTCCAGATCTCAGCGGCCTGATCATCGGTATGATAGATTGTGACCAGCAGTTTATCTTTGTTGATCCCAAGCTCTTTGGTGATCAAGTTCCATGCATATGGAATGGCCTCTTCCTTGAAGTAGTCGCCGAAGCTGAAATTTCCCAGCATCTCAAAGAAGGTATGATGGCGCGCCGTATAGCCGACATTGTCCAAATCATTGTGTTTTCCGCCCGCGCGAACGCATTTCTGGCTGGACGTCGCGCGCGCATAATCGCGATGCTCGGCCCCAGTAAACACGTTCTTGAACTGCACCATTCCAGAGTTGGTGAACATCAACGTGGGATCGTTGCGTGGCACCAACGGTGAGCTGTCGACAATCTCGTGCCCATTTTGGCCGAAATAATTTAGAAAGGTTGAGCGGATGTCGTTCAGGCTGGACATATGTTTGGATCACTTTGCGGCAAGGTTTTCGCGTGCGAATTGGTGTAGCTGCACGGCCCCCCCCTGTCCACAGCCCATCGACTTTGGAGCAGGCTACAAAAAAGGGGCCGCAAAAATGCGACCCCTTTGGCATACCGTCGCGATCGTTAGTCTTCGATCATATCTCCAGATTCATTTGGCATCTGAAAATCCAATCCATGGGCCGCACGGATCTTGTCCTCGATCTCAAGTGCTGTACCGACATTTTCCTTAAGGTAAACTTTGGCGTTCTCTCGACCCTGACCGATCCGCTCATCACCGTAACTGAACCAAGATCCGGCCTTGTCAACGACACCAGCCTTAACACCCAAATCCAGCAGCTCTCCAGTCTTGGAAATCCCTTCGCCGTACATGATATCAAATTCGACCTGTTTGAATGGCGGAGCAACCTTGTTTTTTACAACCTTGACCCGCGTCGCATTGCCGACAATCTCGTCGCGATCCTTGATCGCACCAATACGGCGGATGTCCAAACGGACCGAAGAGTAGAATTTCAGAGCATTACCGCCAGTCGTCGTCTCAGGACTACCAAACATAACCCCGATTTTCATACGGATCTGGTTGATAAAGATAACAGTGCATTTCGTGCGAGAGATCGAACCGGTCAACTTGCGCATCGCTTGGCTCATCAGGCGGGCATGCACACCGACAGAATAGTCACCCATGTCACCTTCTAGTTCAGATTTTGGGGTTAGAGCCGCCACAGAATCAACGACGATCATGCTAACCGCGCCAGAGCGAACCAACGTGTCGACGATTTCCAAGGCTTGCTCACCAGTGTCAGGCTGCGAAATTAACAACTCATCAAGATCGACACCCAATTTACGGGCATAAAGCGGATCAAGCGCGTGCTCAGCATCGACAAATGCACAGACACCACCCAACTTTTGCGCCTCGGCCACACAATGCAGTGTCAGTGTGGTCTTGCCGGAACTTTCCGGACCGTAAACCTCAACAACACGGCCCTTTGGCAAACCACCAATTCCAAGCGCAATATCAAGACCGAGTGACCCTGTTGAGGTCGCCTCGATTTCCTGAATGGCCCCTTCGCCACCCAGCTTCATGATTGAGCCTTTACCGAACTGACGCTCAATTTGCGCAAGCGCACTATCGAGGGCTTTTTGTTTATCTGCTTCTTTACGATCGTTCATATCTAATAAGTTCGCCGTTGCCATGTTTCGATCCTTATTTCACACTGCACGCGGGGCGGCAATGACTGCTGTGTTCGCCTCTTGTTCTGCTCCGTTAATGAGATCAAAAAGAGAACATTTCAAGTAAATTCGTTCTGAACGTAGTTTTTCACTGGAATGATTAAGAAGTGGTTGAGACTAAAGTCGCATCGTGGAAAAGGTGGATGATGTTGGTGTTTTGGAAGCAAAAATTGGTCTTTCTGGCGGTGCCGAAAACCGGAACGACTGCATTGGAGGCAGTCCTGACGCCCCATGCGAGTGCCGCGATCCTTGATCCGCCAGGCCAAAAACACACATCGGCCTCAAGATATCGCAAGAGCCTCAGTGGATTTTTTGAGCAACGGGGCCGCCATCCGATGCAGACAATCGCAGTCATGCGAGAGCCAATCGACTGGCTGGGCAGTTGGTACCGGTATCGCCGCCGCCCCACTCTGATCGGCAAACCAAACTCAACGGATGGGCTGTCCTTTGATGAATTTGTTCAGGCGTGGCTGTCACAGGATGTGCCGCCCTTCGCAGATGTGGGGTCGCAGGCAAATTTTCTGAACAATGACGACGGCACACTTGGTGTGGATCAGCTTTATTCCTACGAGAATTTTGAACAACTCGTCGAGTTTTGGCAAAAGACCCTGAATATCCAAATGGTCTTGCCGAAACGCAATGTTTCACCAGTGCTCGAATTGCAGCTCAACGCAGCACTTCGCAGTCGGCTGCAATCTGAGCGCCCCCGCGAGTTTGATCTTTGGAACCGTCTACAAACGAATTGTCCACTAACGCCTTAGTGCAATTGGCGCTGAACCGTCGATGTCAGTTCCGAAAGTGAAAACGGCTTTGGTAAGAACACGGAGTTTGGAATTTTTTCACCAGATTTCTCAAATGCATCCTCAGCATAGCCAGAAACAAATACCACTTTGACGTTTGGCCGAGTCTTCAACGCCTCCCGCACCCAACTGGGGCCATCCATGCCAGGCATCACCACGTCAGTTACAAAGATGTCTACCTGGACATTGATATCTTCCAGTTTTTTTAAAGCGTCTTCAGCATTTTCCGCCTCTAGAACGGTGTAGCCCCGCAGCCGTAGGGCGCGCGAAGCAAAGGCGCGGACCGGCGCTTCATCCTCTACAAGCAATACGACCCCTTCTGCAGGCCCCTGAAAGCCATCGCGAGCCGTCGACTCAGGAGCTTTGGCAACGGTCGCCAGTTCGCCCAACGGCATATCGTAGGCGGGGCAGAAAATAGTAAAGGTCGTCCCCTTTCCAACCACACTGTCGACGAAAATATAGCCGCCAGTCTGCTTGACGATGCCGTAGGCCATCGAAAGGCCAAGGCCGGTGCCCTCACCGGGCCGTTTGGTTGTATAAAACGGCTCAAAGATACGGGTCAGTTTGTCAGGCGGGATGCCGATTCCGCAATCGCGCACCGAAATGGTGACGTAATGACCAGGTGGGACAACCGCCTGATCGCGGTGCAATTCCTCCGTCAAATGGACCATAAGCGTCTCAACATTGATCCGTCCACCATCTGGCATCGCATCACGGGCATTGACGGCAAGGTTCATAAGTACTTGATCTAGCTGCCTACGATCCGCGCGAATTGGCAAAAGAGCCGGGTCATGGGACAGTTGCAGACGTACCTTTTCACCCACCAAACGGTTTAGAAGATGCGTCAATTCCCCCATCGTCTCACGCAAATCCAGCACTTCGGGTTCCAAGGTCTGCTTCCGCGAGAAGGCAAGCAACTGCCCGACAAGACTGGCAGCACGATTGGCATTTTGATTGATCTGAATAAGGTCCGCAAAATCGGGATCACCGCGGTCATGGCGCAGCATCAGCAGGTCGCAATGCCCCGAGATTGCGGTCAGCAAATTATTGAAATCATGCGCGACACCACCCGCAAGCTGTCCGATTGCCTGCATTTTTTGGCTTTGTACAAATTGTTGTTCCAGCGTTTTTAGCTCGGTCGCATCATGCAGCACGGCCAGCAGAGACTTGCCCTCTGCCCCTGTGACGCGACCCAGAGTTATCTGTAAGTACTGGTCCTCATCCTTACGTCTCGCACGAACCACTTCCGGCCGGTTCGGGATCCGTTCTTCCAATGTGTCGGTCAACCAGTCATTCACTGGCCTCCCGAGGCCTTCAACTATAGAAGACAGAGGAACAGTCTCACCAGGTTTGAGATCCAGCAAGGCCTGCGCTTGCCGATTGGAGGCCAATATATTGCCGCTGGCGCTGACGTGAACAAGGGCAACAGGCAACGCTTCAAATGCTCGGGCAGCGACAGTGTCAACTTCTCCACCATGATGCAGAGGCAGCGCATAAATCTCTCGCCGCCCATCATCGGCGTCCACTTCCAGAACAGTTACCGCGATCTTTCCACGTTCCGTACACAGGTCGGATTGTTGCAGGTAGGACAGTGGCAAATTGGTGAAAACTTCGGACAGCGACTTCGCCCGGCGTCCAAGTGTCGCTCGCATGACGTCATTCATCGATAAGATTGTATCATTGTGGCTTACGACCATCATCGGCAGGGAAATCCCGTCACCACTACTTTTAGTCGCAACGATGTTTTCATCCAACCGCCAAAGAGTGCCTGTTCCAACGCGGTGCGCTGTAACCCGGACCTGACCCTTGCGCGATACCACAGACTCCCGCGAGAAACGGGCTCGAGACAATGCAGCCTCTTGGCGAAAAACAACTGCAGGCGCATTCAAAAACAGCCCCGCCAGCGCCCGAGACATCGGTTGGTTGCGTCTCGGGCCAAACCGGGCAGTGGCCGCTTGATTTTGAAACACAATGGCCCCGGCGCGATCGGTACAAAAACACGGGGCCGGGTCATCGTCGATCAAACTGCCGGCCTGCACCAAAGCGCGTCGATCAACCCGTTTCAGGCGGGTGCTATGTACATTCAACAAGACCGCAGTCGCAACGACGGCACCAGCAGCAAAAAATAAACCAAGGCTAAGTTGTGGTACCGGGGCGATCCACGCGAGACCAGTACAGATTGCCCCAAATCCAAGCATAACCCAATGCTGCCGCGGCTTACCCCAAAAGGATAGCGCGAGTTTTTCTGGCACGATTGCCTGGTCCGCCACGGTCTAACTCCAATCAGATTCGTCACACCCACTTCGCAATCAAAAACATTAAATGGATCTTAAGACGCGCCAAGCTGAATCAATAATAATCAAGTTGTAGGACACTCAGTCCGAATGGGTCAACTCACAGACAAAAAACCCGTCCGACCAGACTGGCGGCCCAAAGGTTTGCATCTGTGTAATCTGCCAGTCCGGTGCGCGTTGCAAGAACTCGGCAATTTGATCTTCATTTTCATCCTGAAAGGCCGAGCAGGTCATATAAACAAGGCGTCCACCTAGGGCCACAAGTATCGCCGCCTGATCCAGTATGTCTGCCTGGGTCTGACGAAGCGCCACCAGATCATCCGGCGTCAAACGCCATTTGGCCTCTGGGTCACGGCGCCATGTTCCACTTCCCGTACAGGGCACATCACATAGGACCAGCGCGAAATCGGCCTCGGACTTTAGCGCATCTGTCGACAGCTGCCGAACCCACACGCCTGCCCGTTCGGCGCGCGCGGGCAAATCTTTCATCCGCGCAGGGTTCGCATCATGGGCAAAGATCGTCGCCTCTGTGCGGGCAGAAATCGCCAAAGATTTACCACCACCCCCGGCACAATAGTCCAAGATCTTGCCAGAACCCGGCCAATCAATCTGGGCGCAGGCGGCCTGAACAGACAAGTCCTGGATCTCGACAAGACCATCAAGATACGCATTCGACAGGCGCAATTTACGTGGGTTCGCAGTGACAATCAGGGCCGTTGCACAGGCGGGATCAGCCTCGGCCTCAACGCCTTCTTCCGCAAGGGCAGCGATTGCTTGATCCAGCATTGCCTTGCGCCCATTTAGCCGCAAATACAGCGGGGCGCGGTCGGTTTGCGACTTCAATATCGCCGCGTAATCATTTGATTTACCTTGGACATATTTTTGATGCACCCAATCAGGAAGGTTCAACACGTCAAGTGCTTGGGAAAGGGGTCCATCCACTACCGCGCGCTCGTCTTCATTAAGAGGTTGCGGCGCATGTCCGATACCACTGAAAGCCTGATCGATTGGCCCGCCTGTTTGGCGCAAAAGGCCAAGAATCAGGGCGCGCCCTGTCTCGCCACCACCGGCAGCAGCGCAACTGCCCTTTAACCGCAGCACATCGTAGACATGGTCGCGGATCGCCGCGCGGTCCTGAGAGCCCGCATAACGCGCACCTCGCGCCCAACCCGTCAACGCCCGTTCAATCGGGTCTCCATCCAGCCACCGATCAAGAACATCGATTGCCGCGGCATAACGGGCAGCGGGGGTCATGGCAGATCCATTCTAAAAGGCGCCTACATCGCGCGGTAATTTGGGCTTTCCCGAGTGATTTGCACATCATGAACGTGGCTTTCGCGCAAACCAGATCCAGTGATGCGTACGAATTGGCAGCCATTGCGCATCTCATCGATTGTACCGCAACCAGTATATCCCATCGCTGCGCGCAATCCGCCGACCAATTGGTGAACAACCGCCCCAGCTGAACCTTTGTAGGGTACTTGCCCCTCAATCCCTTCGGGAACCAGTTTGTCGCTGGCCGCATCTTTTTGAAAATACCGATCAGCGGAGCCGCGCGCCATTGCACCAAGTGAGCCCATCCCGCGATAGGATTTAAAACTGCGCCCTTGATACAAGATGACCTCGCCGGGGCTTTCATCTGTGCCTGCGATTAGCGATCCGACCATGGCGCAATGCGCGCCTGCAGCAATTGCCTTAGCAAAATCACCAGAATATTTGATGCCACCGTCGGCAATGATCGGTGTTCCACTATCGGCCGCCGCTTCTGCGCAATCAGAAATCGCCGTCAATTGGGGAACCCCTACGCCCGCCACGATCCGCGTTGTACAGATAGAGCCTGGCCCGATCCCAACCTTAATCGCATCTGCCCCGGCACCGATCAACGCGCGAGTCGCCTCACCGGTTGCGACGTTGCCTGCAACGACCTGCACCTGATTGGACAGTTTCTTGATCCGCTCAACCGCAATCGCTACGCCCTCGGAATGGCCGTGCGCTGTGTCAATCACGATCAAATCACACCCCGCATCGATCAAGGCGGAAGACCGTTCAAACCCGGCGTCCCCCACCGTCGTCGCCGCAGCCACCCGCAGCCGACCCAGATGGTCCTTGCAAGCATGTGGGTTCAAAACCGCCTGCTCGATATCCCTGATGGTCAACAAACCCGTCAATTTGCCCGTCTTGTCGACAACCAGCAGCTTTTCAAGGCGACGCACTTCCATAAGGCT
Source organism: Paracoccaceae bacterium (assembly GCA_047623825.1). Lineage (GTDB taxonomy): Bacteria > Pseudomonadota > Alphaproteobacteria > Rhodobacterales > Rhodobacteraceae > JBLHOS01. The sequence goes on from JBLHOS010000011.1 coordinate 39,907, forward strand.
TTTAGCCTCAGCGAGATCAGCAGGTTCACGCAGCATCGCCAAGTTCTCAGAGGTCATCATCACGCGCACTGGTGTTTTGTCATCAATGGCAAACCTCATATCGCGATTGGTCACGATCCCGAGGACGCGTCCTGCCTTATCAACTACTGGAAATCCGGTGACACGGTAGCGCTCTTGCAGCACCTTGGCGTCCGCCAGCGTTTGATCAGGGGTCAAGGTGATCGGATTATAGACAACCCCACTTTCAAAGCGTTTGACGCGGCGGACTTCACGGGCCTGCGTCTCTACATCAAGATTGCGGTGAATAACGCCCATGCCACCAGCCTGAGCCATGGCAATCGCCATCCGCGACTCGGTCACCGTATCCATTGCTGAACTTAGCAGCGGGATGTTTAGCGCAATAGATTTAGTCACCCATGTGCGCGTGTCAGCATCGCTGGGCAAGACCGAGGACTTGCCGGGAACCAGTAGAACATCATCGAAGGTCAGGGCCTCACGAATCTCCATCACACGTACCTCGCGGGAGTTTTCAATTGGCCCGTTTCTATCTCATGGGTATGGCAGAAGGGAAAGCTCTAAATAAGGGGTGCGGCGTTACTGTTCATCCAAATCATGGCCCCGAAATCCGGTTGCAACGACAAATTTCTCAGAACTGTCGGCTCGGCTCGCGAGTGGCTTCACATTCGCGACCTTGTTGAATTTCTGTTTCAGTAGCTTTTGCAGACTGCCCTCAGCCCCACCGGCAAGGGTCTTGGCAACAAAGGTGCCACCCTCCTCAAGCACATCAAATGCGAAATATGCGGCCGCCTCACACAAGGCCATGATCCGCAAGTGGTCAGTCTGTTTGTGCCCTGAACTAGACGCGGCCATATCGCTCATCACGACATCTGCGCGGCCATCAAGCCAAGTTTTTACCTTCAAATCGGCATCGTCTTCCAGAAAATCCAGAACATGCAGATCGCAGCCCGCAATCGGCTCAATCTCCTGCAAATCAATTCCCAGAATTTTACCCTGCGCCTTTCCGGTGCGCGTACCAAGCGCGTTAACCCGTTTGACCGCCACCTGACACCAGCCGCCCGGCGCACATCCCAGATCGACGATCCGCGCACCAGGCACCAAAAACCTGTATTTATCATCCAGCTCCAAGATTTTGAACGCAGCACGCCCGCGGAAGCCCTCTTTTTGTGCCCGCAGAACATAAGGATCATTCAATTGTCGCTCTAACCAAAGGGTTGAGCTTAGCTTGCGCCCACGGGCCGTTTTGACCCGAATTTTCAAATCGCGCTGACCGCGCCCACTAATCGCTTTGACCATCTTCGCTCCAGGGGCACGTGGCCCCTTTTCCTTATTCTCTAAATATCCCCCGCCGGGAGGCACAGCGCCCCGGCGACCCCTCCATCAGGAGGGCGAGTTGGGGCGCACCCCGTTACAAACTGTCAAAACGAGCCATCTTCCAGAACCCCGTCTGACGACATCTGCGCATAAAGCAAGCCCTCACGGAGCCCGCGATCCGCCACACTCAGTCGATCTGTCGGCCAAACCCTCAGCAAAGCTTGCAAAATAGCAGCCCCTGACATGATCAGCGAATGCCGGTCCCGGCCAATCCTTGGATCTTGGCGCCGCCCCTCTGGGCCTAGAGCCAAATAAGACTGGATCACTGTATCTATCTGGTCTGACGTCATACGCAATCCGTCGACTTTGTTGCGGTCATAGCGCTTTAACCCCAGATGTGAGGCCGCGACCGTTGTCACAGTGCCACTGGTCCCAATGATCTGAAACCCATCGCGCGCCTGATCTGCGGCATCCGAATAGGGTGAGAAATTCGCCAGCTGCTCTTCAAAAAACCAGCTCATCAACGCAAACCGCGCCGGGTCATCAGATACATCGCGGTATTGATCCTTAAGTGTCGCAACCCCAAGTGGAACCGAGATCCAATCGACGACCTTGGCTTTGGGAAACGGCGTATCAGCGGTCTCAAACCCCAGATGCAACCGCATGATTGCCCGCGGACGTTCCAACGGCGCGACCCGGCTCAGATCGATCCAAACCAGTTCGGTTGAACCGCCACCAATATCGAACACCAACAGCTGCTCAGTCCGCGTTGAGACCAATGGCGCGCAGGACACAACGGCCAATCGCGCCTCTTCTTCCGGTTTGATGATTTCAAGCTGCAATCCGGTCTCACGGTGCACAACGGATATGAATTCCTGCGCGTTGTCTGCCCGGCGGCACGCCTCGGTAGCAACAAGTCGCATTCGCTTGACGTCATGTTTTACCAATTTACGTTGACAGATCTTCAGTGCGCTCACAGCACGCGCCATTGAGGAACGCGACAAACGCCCAGAATCCTCAAGACCCGATCCCAGCTGGACCGACTTTGAAAAACTATCAACCACGTGCAGTTGGTTGCCCTTTGGCTGGGCAATCAGCATGCGGCACGAATTTGTGCCCAAATCCAACGCGGCATATAAATCCGCGGGATCGGGCCGTGTTGGCGACGATCGCTCACCTGGTGTCGCATGCGTCGATATGGGGATCAGCGGCACGGCCTGGGGAAACGGACCGGCGCCGGTACTGCGCTTGCGCGACATCGGCCCCTCCGAATTTCTATGTTGTCTTCAACCTATCTGCTGAAGCCCCCTCAAACAATGGGGTTCGGTGTCCGGCTCAACATGATCATGAGAATTTTGGGGGCCGGGCAACCTCGTAAGGGCTGATCGTTTGGGCTATCCTTCAGCTTGGGTCGTTTCGGCTCTCCGTGATGTCGAAAACAGGCCCCATGCCGCAGAATTGCCACCTATGGTGCGCAGATTAATAAGGATTCGCCCATGCCCGCCGTAACCATCGTTTATTGGAGAGACATCCCCGCCCAGGTCATCGTGGGCAAAGGGCGCCGTGGATCCAAAGCCATCCTTCCCGAACGCTTTGAGCAAGCAATAGACCGCTGCGCCATGAAGGTCGGAGCCCAAGGTGACGACGCCTATTTGGCAGAATGGCGCAAAGCCGCCCCCTATGAATTAGAGGGTGACCCAGACCAGATCGCCGCGGATGAAGCGACCCGGCTTGATACCGAATATGACCTTGCACGCATCAAAGCCCTAATCGCCAATAACGGGCACGCCAGTCCATCGGACACATGACGCCAAGTGATACGCCATCCATACGGGAGAAACTGATGTCTCTGTTGCCTTTCAAATCCAAACCTGCCGCCAGTGCGACCCCGCTCAATCCCCAGCTTGAGGCGTTGTTGCAGGATTATTCGATTGAGGTAATGCCGCGCACCTCGGCCAAGGTCGAAAATTTCCGCGCCCTGCTGCCCGAAGGTACCCGCGTCTACGTCGCCCATATCGAAGGCACGCCAATTGACGAGATGGTAGAGACCGCAGCCCGCCTTGCACGCGATGGCTACAAGGTCATGCCACATTTTCCGGCACGGATAATCAAGGATCAGGCCATGCTGGCCGACTGGATTGCACGCTACCAAGGTGAGGCGAATGTCGATCAGGCCCTCTTGCTGGCCGGTGGTGTGACCAAGCCGCATGGCGACTTCGAAAGCTCAATGCAGCTGTTGGAAACCGGGCTATTTGATAAGGCTGGGTTCAAGCGGTTGCATATCGCCGGCCATCCAGAGGGCAATCGTGATATTGATCCCAATGGCGGCGACGCCTTGGTGATGGACGCGTTGCGCTGGAAACAAGACTTTTCCACGCGCACCGACGCCAAAATGGCGCTGGCGACACAGTTTGCGTTTGAGGCCGGACCGATCATTGAGTGGGCCAATCGAATGCAGGCCGAAGGCATTGATCTGCCGATACATATCGGCATAGCAGGTCCCGCAAAACTGCAAACCTTGATCAAGTTCGCCATTGCCTGCGGTGTCGGCCCGTCGCTGAAAGTGCTGCAAAAGCGCGCGCGCGATGTCACCAAACTATTGCTTCCGTTTGAGCCACTTGATGTTTTGACTGAGCTGGCCGCCCACAAGGCTGCCAATCCTGGCTTCAATATCGAACGCGTGCACTTCTTCCCGCTTGGCGGCATCAAGACCAACGCCAATTGGGCCATTGATAATGGCGGCGCTTCTGCCCGTCCTGCAAACGCATAAAGAAAGTAAGATATGACCCGTACTGTTCTCGAGTCCAAAACCAAGACCGTTATCATCGGATTTGATGAGCCCTTTTGCGTGATCGGTGAGCGGATTAACCCGACAGGTCGCAAATTGTTGGCCGCCCAACTGGAAGCCGGCGACTTCTCAACCGTCGAAAGAGACGCAATTGAGCAAGTCGCCTGTGGCGCCATGGTTCTCGATATCAACGCCGGCGTTGTCTACAACTCCAACCCCAATCCAAACGAGACTGAGCCGCCATTGATGGCAAAATGCATCGAATTGGTACAGCGACTGGTCGATGTGCCGCTGTGCATCGACAGCTCAGTTCCCGGCGCGCTGGAGCGCGGCCTAGAGCTGGCTGAAGGTCGCCCGCTGCTCAACTCCGTCACTGGCGAAGAAGAGCGGATGGAGCTGATCTTTCCGTTGGTTAAGAAATACAATGTCCCGGTTGTGGCCATCTCAAACGACGACACCGGCATTTCTGAGGATCCAGATGTCCGTTTCGCCGTCGCAAAGCGGATCGTGGAACGTGCCGCAGATTACGGCATTCCGGCCCATGACATTGTGGTTGATCCACTGGTGATGCCGGTCGGTGCGATGGCAACTGCCGGGCGTCAGGTCTTTACCCTTGTTGCCAGATTGCGCGATGAGTTGGGCGTCAACACAACCTGCGGCGCCTCCAATATCTCATTCGGCTTGCCCAACCGCCACGGTATCAACGCTGCTTTCCTGCCGATGGCCATTGGTGCCGGTATGACCTCTGCGATCATGAACCCGGTGCGCCCGGTTGAGATGGAGGCCGTGAACGCGGCCAACTTCTTGATGAACCACGACCCGAACGGCGGTCGGTGGATCAACTTTGCCAAGGTGCTTGAGGCGGTCAAAGACGGTGCAACTTTTGCTGAGGCCGCCCAAGCGGCTAGCGGCGCACGCAGTGGTGGGCGCCGTGGTGGGCGCAGACGGGTATAAGAAGCCATTTGACGCCGCGCTGGGAACAAGGAATGGTGTTATGTCGCAATGCCAGAGGATCTATCCCATGTGCCGTAATCTCAAAGGGATCAATGAGCATTTCGGGGACATCATTTCAGAAGTTGCAGAGGCGCGCCTCTTCTTGGGTTTGCGGGGGTACTGAAGATTTCGGCCCCCCTACTCCCACCTGTCGCCCCGTCGAAGCCAACCCCGATGCGCATTGCACTGCCGCGAATGGCGTTTCGGATCGCAATTGTGATCTTGCTCAGCCTGATAGTGCATTGGGTGATCGATGCCGCGATGTACATGATCGAAGCGTTGCCGCCCGAAGATCAGCCCGCCGCACATCTGGCGTTGATAACTGGGAGTGTCGTGCTCTACGCCCTGCTGATCATGGTGCCGTTTGTGCCCGGCATCGAAATCGGGGTGGCCCTATTGATGCTGCGCGGTGCCGATATTGCGCCTGTGATATATCTGGCAACTGTCATTGGACTGTTTTTGGCCTATCACGTTGGACGCAACATGCCGATCGCAATCTCGCGGCGTCTGTTTCTGGATCTGCGTCTGGTCGGAGCCTGTCGGCTTTTGGACCAGATCGGACAGTTGTCGCCGCAAGAGCGCTTAATCGTCTTGAACGCAAGCCTGCCAGCTTGGGCCAGAATGCTGGCAACCAAATTTCGCTATGTCGCGCTGGCGCTGTTGATCAATATTCCCGGCAATGTTGTCATAGGCGGCGGCGGTGGCATCTTGATGGTCGCCGGTCTCAGCGGAGTATTCACATCGCGTGCCGTGTTCATGACCTTGGCCGTGGCAGTTGCACCGGTACCGTTGGCGGTTTGGGGTTTTGGATTGGATCTGCTGCAGTGACAAACCTTCGATCAAGACACGTGTTGCCCTCCCCACTATCCCCCGACACATCAGCCCCCTCTATCTCGGAAATAACACATGACAACTGACCCTCTTGTGATTTTCACCCCCTCTGGCAAACGCGGACATTTCCCTGTTGGCACCCCAATTCTGACAGCGGCTCGCCAATTGGGCGTGGATCTGGACAGTGTGTGCGGCGGGCGTGGAATTTGCTCAAAATGCCAGATAGAGCCGTCTTATGGCGACTTTCCTAAGCACGGCGTGACAGTCAAAGATGGCGCCTTGTCCGAATGGAACGATGTTGAGGCGCGGTATGACCGGGTGCGCGGATTGAAAGCCGGACGTCGCTTGGGCTGCCAAGCACAGGTCATGGCCGATATCGTCGTGGACGTCCCGCCCGAAAGTCAGGTTCACAAGCAGGTCGTGCGCAAGGCCGCCTCAACTCGGCCCATCATCATGGATGCCGCGACCCGTCTTTACTTCATTGAGGTTCAAGAACCTGACATGCACGAACCCTCGGGCGATCTAGAGCGGGTCTGTGCCGCCCTGACCGCACAGTGGGACCTACCTGACGCAGTAGCTCAGCTACCGGTTCTAAGAAAATTACAGCCCGCATTGCGCAAGGGCAATTGGCAAATCACCGTCGCATTATACCAATCGCATACCGACGATGCGCCGCGCATTCTGGATGTTTGGCCGGGCCTGCATGAGGGTGGGCTTTATGGCCTCGCAATTGATCTTGGCTCTACGACCATCGCGGCACATTTGTGCGATCTGGATACCGGCGTTGTCTTAGCTTCCTCAGGCCTGATGAACCCGCAAATCCGATTTGGTGAGGATCTGATGAGCCGCGTCAGCTATGCCATGATGAACCCCGGCGGTGACGTGGAAATGACCCGCGTCGTGCGTGAGGCGATCAATACGCTGGCGATCGAAATCGCGACTGAAGCCAAAATTGACCCCAAACTGATCGTTGAGACGGTGTTTGTCTGCAACCCCGTCATGCACCATCTGTTGCTGGGTATTGACCCGGTTGAGCTGGGACAGGCCCCCTTTGCGCTGGCCACATCAGATGCCATGACCATTGAGGCCAGCGATCTTAACCTAAGCGCGCTGAACGCGCAGGCGCAGGTCTATATTCTACCCTGCATCGCAGGCCATGTCGGCGCAGACGCCGCCGCCGTCGCGCTGTCAGAAGAGCCGAATTTGTCAGATGATCTGGTTTTGATCGTCGATGTCGGCACCAACGCCGAAATCCTATTGGGAAATAAGACACGGGTTTTGGCCTGCTCCTCGCCCACTGGTCCGGCCTTTGAAGGTGCACAGATCAGCTCTGGGCAGCGCGCTGCACCCGGCGCAATTGAGCGGGTTGAGATCGACCCCATCACCAAAGAGCCGCGCTTTCGTGTCATCGGATCCGACATTTGGTCGGACGACCCAGAATTTGAGGCAGTGATTGCCAGCACCGGTGTCACTGGCATTTGCGGATCGGGGATTATTGAGGCCGTGGCCGAATTGCGCACGGCGGGCCTATTGGATCCCTCAGGTCTGCTTGGCTCGGCTGAGCAAACCGGCACCCTGCGGATGGAGCCAGAAGGACGCACCCACAGCTATCTGATTTATGATGGCACCGATGTGGGCGGGCCGCGCATCACCGTGACCCAAGGCGACATTCGCGCAATCCAGCTGGCGAAATCAGCGCTTTATGCCGGCGCGCGCCTTTTGATGGATGAGATGGGCGTGGACAAGGTCGACCGGGTCACGCTGGCCGGGGCCTTTGGCGCCCATATCAGCCCCAAACACGCGATGGTCCTTGGCATGATCCCGGACGCCCATCTGGACAAAGTCACGTCTGCGGGCAACGCGGCGGGCCACGGGGCACGCATCGCCTTGTGCGACCGGGCAGCGCGCCGCAAGATTGAGCGGATGGTCGGCGAAATCCATAAAGTAGAGACCGCCGTTGAGCCAAAGTTCCAAGAGCATTTCGTCAACGCAAACGCGATTCCCCACAAGACTGATCCGTTCCCTGAGCTGATGAAAATCATCACCCTGCCCGATGTCGCCTTTGGCGCAGGTGGCGGCGCCAGGCGCAAGCGTGGGCGCAGTTAAGGGCGCACAATCGCGATTGACTTTCGGGGCGTTCGATTAAGTAACCTGCCAGACGGTGAGGGCACTTACAGATCATGCACGTTTCGCACACAAAACCATCGTTCATTGTCCATTGTGCGGACGACGAGTGAGTTCGCTGCACGCTTAACAACGGCAGCTTTTGGGGAAGGCGTTCAACAAACTTTCATTCTCGGTGTGTTTTGCCAGCGTACGAATGACCACTTCAAGCCCCTAGGCGCAATATATCTAAATGGTGGATCATGTGTCGTCTCACATAGCGGATATTGAGCCGAATTGTGTTTTAGCCCACAATGCTACAGTAGACTGGTCGCAATAACCAAACCTCCGAAAAGGAATACGCGGCATGATTGCCTACGTCACTGTCGGTGCTGATGACATCGCTCGCGCGAAACGGTTTTACTCTGCGGTCCTTCCAGCCCTTGATTACACGCTTAAGGAGGGTCCTGAGGGCCTAAGCTACGCGCTGCCAATAGCGCCGGGTCAGTCTGCCGTTTTGCCGGATTTCTACGTTATACCAACCTTCGATGGACAGCCGGCCT
>JBLHOS010000012.1:0-48467 GCA_047623825.1 Paracoccaceae bacterium
GATCCGCAAAATAAGCGCGTTCTATTAGATACCGCTGTTTTTCGGGAAGTTTGGTCAACGCTTCGGACAAGCGTATTGATTCCTGTTGGAGCACGAGAACATCGCTTTGATCTGGTTGTGCTTCGGGGCCCCAAGGCAGGTCTTCGGGTTCTGGTCTGTTATATTTTCGCAAAATATCGATGCGACGGTTCCGGGCGATGGTAAACACCCAGGTTGCAACGCTGGCGCGCGACGCATCATACATATGCGATTTGCGCCACAACGTTGCCATCACATCTTGAACGCATTCCTCCGCGAGGCTTTCGTTAGCTCCGGATTTCATCAAAAACGCTTTGACCCGCGGCGCGAAATGGCGAAATACTTCGGCAAACGCTGTCTGGTCCTTGTCGAGGCTAATAGCCTTGATCCGCGAGACCCAATGCGTTTCGTCTTGTATTACTGCGGTCACTGTCTTCCCACGATCCAGATAAGCTCTCGATAGAACACCACTATATCGAGTAGTGTTCGGAATTAAACCTTCACAATTTTGCTGGAGATCCGTGGCTATCATATGGGTTGTACGCTATCTGCCCGCGACCGGATCACTTGTTTCTTTGATCCACAAATCATTTTTGGCCGTATGACTTAGTATACATCGTTGTGGGGGATTTGTATTGCCATTTGAGACTTCTGTCGGCTTGCCGAGACGTATTGCTGTTATTGGCGCCGGCATTTCGGGCATGGGGGCTGCATACCATCTTGGAAAAACCCAATCCGTAACTTTGTTCGAGGCTGAACTGCGTTTGGGCGGCCACGCCCGCACCGTTCTTGCGGGCAAAAATGGTGATCAGCCTGTCGACACAGGGTTTATTGTTTTCAACTATGCAAACTACCCTAACCTAACAAAACTGTTCGACGAACTGGACGTGCCAGTGGTCAAAAGCGATATGAGCTTTGCGGCCTCAATCGACAACGGGTCGATAGAATATGGACTACGCAATCTCAGCGCGTTGCTTGCGCAAAAATCCAACCTGCTGCGCCCCGGATTTGTTCGGATGATCCGCGACATCCTGCACTTCAACGCCAAGGTCGAAGCCGCTGCGACCGATCCGACAATGACGATCGGCACGCTGATGGATCAGATGGGGATGGGTCGGTGGTTCCGCGACTATTATCTGACGCCAATCTCAGGCGCGATCTGGTCAACGCCAAAAGAAGACATCATGGATTTTCCGGCCCAGGCATTGGTTCAATTTTTCAAGAACCATGCGTTGCTGCATCATCAGGGGCAGCACCAATGGTGGACTGTCGAAGGCGGCTCAATCGAATATGTGAATCGTCTGGAGGGTGCGATGCGCCGTCTTGGCGTTCGCGTTGAGCTTGGCAAACCGATCGACGCTGTTCGACGTATAACGGGCGGGGTTGAGGTTTTGCATCAAGGGGCTTGGGAAGTGTTCGATGAGGTCGTTTTTGCAACCCATTCCGACGACAGCCTGCGCCTATTGTCAGACCCCAGTGCGCAGGAAGTCGCAGCATTGGCTGCCGTTCGGTATCAGTTAAATGAGGCGATCTTGCACGCCGATCGCCGCGCGATGCCCAAGCGCGAGGTTACATGGTCCGCTTGGAATTATACTGAACGTGAGGCGCACAAGCATGGCCCGATTGATCTGACCTATTGGATGAACTGCCTACAGCCAATTCCAAAAGATGATCCGCTGTTCGTGACTCTGAATACTCGTGCGCCAATTGATGACCGTCTGATCTATGATACAACCAGTTTTAGACATCCGGTCTTTGATGTCGCTGCCCTTCAGTCACAAGGAGCCATTCGCGCAATGAACGGCACGAACAATACTTGGTTTTGCGGCGCTTGGATGAAGAACGGGTTCCACGAAGATGGTTATTCCAGTGCGATGGATGTTGTTCACGCAATTGCGACACGAGACAAGGCCGTCCTTGTGGCCTGATGTTGAACTGCGTTGATCATATCGAAGGCAAGACCTTCCATGGTCGGCGTGGTGCTGTCGAAAATGCGTTCACTTATAGCATCGATTACACGCTGCTGGACGCCGAAAAAACCAGCAAAAACCCTTGGCTGTTTTCGCGCAACAAGCGCAACCTTGCCAGCTTGTATGATCTTGATCACGGCGGCGATCCAAAGGTGGGGTGCGGGGCTACGTGGGCACGCGCCGTGCTAAAGGTGCATGGGTTGGAGGGCGCAACATCAGGCATGCTTTTGCTGCTGTCACAGCCGCGAATGTGGGGGCATGTGTTTAACCCAGTCAGTTTTTGGTTGGCACATGACGCAGAAGGGTCTTTGACGGCCGTCATTGCCGAAGTGTCCAATACGTTTGGCGATCGGCATTCGTATCTTTGCGCCCATAGTGATGCGCGTTCGATCGTTCGAACCGACAAGATCGCGGCGCAAAAGATCTTTCACGTGTCACCGTTCCAACCCGTCGAGGGTGGCTATGAGTTTCGATTTGATATCCGGGCTGATCAGGTCGGGATCTGGATCGACTATTCAAATGGCGACGAGGGGCTCATCGCTACACTTTCTGGCCGCCGGAAACCTCTGACAAATCTTGGGTTGCTTCGCGCGGCACTGCGCCGCCCCTTTGGGTCGCGGCGGGTGTTGGCCCTGATCCATTGGCAGGCGTTCAAACTTTGGTGGAAAGGTGCGCGGTATCGCGCCCGACCAGAGCCGCCCAGCCAAGAGGTTTCGCGGTGAGCACAAGGCGCCCGCGCCTACCGGGCTATGCAGTTTTTGCGGCGATGTTGGCATCAGCCGGTTTGCCGATTTACATCCACGCGCCAAAATTCTTTGTCGATCAATACGGTGTCAGCCTGTCGGCGCTGGCAGGCGTCCTTTTTGTGTTGCGGCTTTTTGATGTGATCCAGGACCCGTTGTTGGGATGGTTGGCACAAGCGACCCGCGCGCGCAGAACGTGGTTGGTTGGCGGGGCGGTATTGTTGCTGGCCATATCGATGCTAGGCCTTTTTGCTGTAACGCCACCGATTGCGCCACTTTTGTGGTTCGCAGTCACTTTAATTGGGCTGTTCTCAGCGTTCAGCTTTCTGACGATCTGTTTTTACGCCCAAGGCGTGCAGACCGCTGTGGCAATGGGCCATGGCGGGCATTTGCGTTTGGCTGCGTGGCGCGAAACTGGTGCGTTGTTGGGCGTCTGCGTCGCCTCTGTTGCGCCAACAGTTCTGATTTTTACCGGACATCCTTTTGCGGCCTTCGCAGCCTTTTTTGCCGGGCTTTGCGTATTGGCATGGGTATTGATGCGCGGTGAATGGATTGCGGCCCCAACCCTTGGTTCAACCGGATTTCGGGACGTTCTGGCAGACAGTACTGCGCGTAAACTGCTGTTGATCGCCTTTGTGAATGCGGCACCGGTCGCTGTATCCTCTACACTTTTTCTGTTCTTCGTCGAAGGTGTCCTGCAGGCCCCCGGATGGGAAGGCCCCTTGTTGCTGTTGTTCTTTTTGGCCGCCGCCATTTGCGCCCCGCTATGGACCCGGATTGCTGTGCTGATCGGCGCGCGGCTCGCATTACTCAGCGGCATGGTCCTGTCGATCCTAGCCTTCAGTTTCGCCTTGACCCTTGGGCCTGGTGATACGACCCAATTCGCCATTATCTGTTTGTTGTCGGGGGCGGCGCTTGGGGCGGATTTGACGCTGCTTCCGGCAATTTTTGCGCGCCGCATGGCGACAGTAGCGCCTGAGGCTGGGGCCGCCTTTGGCCTTTGGTCGTTTGTCTCAAAATTCACGCTGGCCTTTGCTGCGGTCACGCTGTTGCCGGCACTTGATGCGGTCGGCTTTGTGTCTGGCGGCGCCAACGATCCGCGGGCACTGGATCTGTTGACTTGGCTCTATGCGCTAGTGCCTTGCGTATTAAAAGTTCTGGCTATCTTGTTGCTGTGGGTGACGCCGCTGCCCGAAGATACAGTGCCTGATACGTTCGAAAATAGAGTGTGATCGGAGAGGGTTGATAATGCGCGAATGGACAGGAAAACGCTATTGGTTGGTCGGTGCGTCTGAGGGTCTGGGCCGCGCAGTTGCAGAGGCGTTGAGCCATGCCGGGGCCGAGGTGATCGTCAGTGCGCGGAGCGAGGCGAAACTGCGCGAGTTGGCGCAAAGCCTGCCCGGACCCGCGCACGCGGTGCAGGTCGACGTTTCTGACCCTGCGTCGGTTGCTTCGGCAGCCCAGCAGATCGGCCAGATCGATGGGCTGATCTATCTTGCAGGGGTGTACTGGCCGCAATCTGCGCTGGATTGGGACCCTGAACAGGTTGAGATGATGTGTGACATCAACCTGACCGGTGCCGCGCGCTGCATCGGCGCGGTCATGCCGCAATTCAAAGCCGCAGGCGTTGGTCATATCGTTTTGACGGGCAGTTTGTCTGGATTTCGGGGCCTGCCGGGGGCGATCGGATATTGCGCCTCAAAGGCTGGGCTGATGTCGTTGGCAGAATCGATGTACGCCGACCTCAGGACCACCAAGATCGACGTTCAATGCATCAATCCGGGCTTTATCAGGACCCGCCTGACCGAAAAAAATGATTTTCAGATGCCGTTTATTATGGACCCGGATCAAGCTGCGAAAATATTCGTCCGCCACATGGGGGGTAAGAAATTCAAACGCAGCTTTCCGACGTTGTTCAGCTGGTTGTTCCGTGGCAGTCAATTGCTGCCCGACTGGCTGTATTTCCGGATCTTCAGTTAGCGTGCCTGAGCCTAAAAATTGGTCCGGGCATACAGGCGTTCAGGCGCATCCAAGTGCGGTGTCGCGTTAAATCCACCTAAGATTGGCCCTTGTTCGATCACGTGGATACGGTGGATTGAGGTATTGCGGATCGGCAGCAAGACATGTGCCAAGCGGGTTGGATCCAAATGCAACAGATTGCGAACGATCATTCCGATCACGCCACCTGATGTTATGCAAAGCACGTGTTTTCCGGGCTGAGTGGCTTCTGACAGCACAGAAATCACACGGGCCTCAAAATCTGCAAATGTCTCATTCCCCATGATCTCGGCCCGATGCCAAGCTTCCATGACTTGTGTGATGTGGGTAGCAAACTGTGCGGGTTCAGGCATTGGGACGCCATGGGTTTCTTTCAGCGCACGACCCAGATTGAAATAATCCATTTCATTCAGGCGGGCATCGATCTGAACATCGACGCCCATGGCACCCATCGACTCTACGGTTGAGATGTGGCGCGAAAGCGTGCCTGTCAGGACTGAATCGTATTTCTCACCCTGCGCTCGCAGATACTGCCCGAGCCATTTGGCCTGCTGATGTCCGGTTTCGGATAATTGGTCATAGCTGTCTTCGTCCGTGGCCGCCGAGTTGGCTTGACCGTGTCGAATCAAAGTTATCTCGCCCATGTGCTGCTCCGTTTGGATTAGCGGGTAAGGGATTTCTCAGCGATTGCCAATCCGGACCAACAAGTTCTGATCGGAAACGCGACAGGCCGGATCGCCGCAAATGAACTGGTGCCTGTCGCGGACGGGTTACTGCAATCGCCATTGGCATGCTTTAGACTGTGTGGACTGAGTGGGAGAGTATGATGACCGACACGATAAGTTTTGTTCTTGATGGCATACAGGTTGAAGCCCAACCGGGCGAGACAATCTGGGAAGTGGCTAATGGTCGTGGCCTGATCATTCCGCATCTGTGCCACAAGCCTGCGCCGGGGTATCGCCCTGACGGTAATTGCCGCGCATGTATGGTCGAGATTGAGGGTGAGCGGACGTTAGCAGCATCTTGCATTCGCGAACCTGCTGCCGGGATGGTCGTCACAACCGATAGCAACCGGGCCGAAACTGCCCGCAAGTTGGTTATAGAGATGTTACTGGCCGACCAGCCGGCGCGCGACGTGGCCCACGACAAATCTTCCCACCTTTGGGATATGGCCGATGCGCAAAACGTATCTGCAAGCCGATTTCCTGCGATGAAGCGGGATCATATTCCGCTGTTAGATGACAGCCACATCGCGATGAGCGTTAATTTGGACGCTTGCATTCAATGTGGTCTGTGCGTGCGGGCCTGCCGTGAGGTTCAGGTCAACGATGTGATAGGCATGGCTGGTCGTGGTCACGACGCCTATCCCGTTTTCGATTTTGATGACCCGATGGGGGAGAGCAGCTGCGTCGCTTGTGGCGAATGTGTGCAGGCCTGCCCAACTGGGGCATTAATGCCGTCCACGGTGGTTGATGATCAGCAAGTTGGCGATAGTGCTGACTACGACAGCGAAGTCGAAAGCATCTGCCCATTTTGTGGTGTTGGTTGCCAGATCTCGCTTAAGGTCAAAGATGGCCGTGTGAAGTTTGTTGAGGGCATCAATGGCCCTGCCAATGAGGGCCGTTTGTGCGTCAAAGGCCGGTTCGGGTTTGACTATATCCATCACAGCCACCGCCTGACAAAACCGCTGATCCGTCTGGAGGGCGCACCAAAGGGCCTGAACGTGGATCCTGCCAATCCGCTAAGCCATTTCCGTGAAGCAAGCTGGGATGAAGCGCTGGATTTTGCGGCCAAGGGCCTGTCGGATTTGCGTGATGACACTGGTGAACGGGTTGCGGGCTTTGGGTCTGCGAAATGCACCAATGAGGAGGCATATCTGTTCCAAAAGCTGATCCGCCAAGGCTTTGGCCACAACAACGTCGATCACTGTACGCGCCTGTGCCACGCATCATCAGTTGCGGCGTTGATGGAGAATGTTGGTTCGGGCGCTGTCACAGCAACCTTCAATGAAATTGAAAACTCTGACGTCGCCATTGTCATTGGTGCGAACCCGGTTGAGAATCATCCAGTTGCGGCGACTTATTTTAAGCAATTCGCTAAGCGCGGCGGCAAACTGATCGTGATGGATCCGCGCGGTCAGGCGCTGAAACGGCACGCGACCCATATGTTGCAATTCCGGCCGGGCGCCGACGTATCGCTGCTGAACGCAAT
Source organism: Paracoccaceae bacterium (assembly GCA_047623825.1). Classification (GTDB taxonomy): domain Bacteria; phylum Pseudomonadota; class Alphaproteobacteria; order Rhodobacterales; family Rhodobacteraceae; genus JBLHOS01. The sequence continues at coordinate 6,941 of JBLHOS010000012.1, forward strand.
TATGCATGTGATCGTTGAGGAAGGTCTCTACGACCAACAATATATCGAAGCCTACACCGAGAATTGGGAGGCTGAGAAAGAGCACCTCAAAGGCTTCCCCCCCGAAAAGATGTCTGAGATTTGTGGTGTCGATGCCGAGACGATTCGTGCTGTTGCGCGTGATTTTGCGGGCGCGCAAGCTGGTATGATCTTTTGGGGCATGGGTATCAGCCAACATGTTCACGGCACCGATAATTCGCGCTGCCTGATCTCACTTGCGTTGATGACCGGTCAGGTGGGGCGTCCGGGTGCGGGATTGCATCCACTGCGTGGCCAGAACAACGTGCAGGGCGCGTCTGACGCGGGTCTGGTTCCGATGTTTCTGCCCGACTATCAGACAGTCACAGACGACGGCGTCCGCTCGGCGTTTAGTGAGATTTGGCAATCAGGTGACTTTAGTGCCCAAAAGGGCCTGACCGTGACCGAGATCCTAGAGGCCGTGCATCAAGACCAAATTCAAGGCATGTATATTTTGGGTGAAAATCCTGCGATGTCTGACCCGGATGTTGAGCATGCGCGCGATGCCTTGGCCAAGCTTAAACACCTTGTTGTGCAGGACATTTTTATCACTGAAACGGCGTGTTACGCTGATGTGATCCTACCTGCCAGCGCGTTTGCAGAGAAGTCTGGCACCGTCACCAACACCAATCGTCAGGTTCAGATGGGCCGCCCTGCAGTTCCCCCGCCGGGAGACGCGAAAGAGGATTGGTGGATTGAAGTTGAGCTGGCCAAACGATTGGGCCTGAACTGGCTCTATACCCATCCGTCCCAGATCTTTGCTGAGATGAAGCGTGGAATGGCATCCTTGGACAACATCACCTGGGATCGTCTAGAGGCCGAGAATGTTGTGACCTACCCGTCCCTCAGCCCCACAGACCCAGGCCAGGCGATCGTGTTTGGCGACGGATTTCCGCGTGCTGATGGTCGGGCTAAATTCACGCCCGCCAACGTCATCCCACCAGATGAAGTGCCTGATGCAGAGTACCCGATGATCTTGACCACAGGTCGCCAGCTGGAGCATTGGCACACCGGCTCAATGACACGGCGCGCGACAGTGCTTGACGCGATGGAGCCTGAGGCGAATTGTTCACTGCACCCCAAGACATTGCGTCGATTGGGTGTCGCGCCTGGCGAAATGTTGCGGCTAAGCACGCGGCGCGGGACTATTACGATTATGGCGCGCGCTGATCGTGCGGTTTCTGAGGATATGGTCTTCTTGCCATTCGCGTTTGTGGAAGCAGCAGCAAATGTCTTGACGAACCCCGCGGTTGATCCTTTCGGAAAAATCCCTGAGTTCAAGTTTGCGGCTGTACGGGTTGAAAAGCTATCGCCTGACCAGGTTGCTGCTGAGTAATTCGTCAAATGCCAATCAGTTTCTGGATCATTGGCAAGGCGTACAAACAATAGCCCCGATCGACAAATGTGCGATCGGGGCGTCTGCCCGATTTCGGGTAAATCCCAACGTGCACAAGCAACCACATAAAAAGTCATTGTAAATGGTTCAACACCCAGTCCTACATGGGGATCTGGATTTTGAATCAGCAAAATTGGCAAAACTGAAGGCGCATAATGACCCCAAATCCGGATAGGTTTCTGGCTGATCTCCACCGGTTGCGCAGCTTTGGTGCGACAGGCAATGGCGTGATACGTCCCGCCTTTTCGGAGCTGGATATTCAAGCGCGGCTTTGGTTAGTCCGGCAGATCACAAAGATTGGACTGACGCCGCATGTGGACCCAGCGGGAAATGTGTTTGGCTTGGCGGATGGTCCATCTTTGTTGATAGGTAGCCATACAGATACCCAGCCTGAGGGTGGATGGCTTGACGGTGCATTTGGTGTCATTGCTGCGCTAGAAATTGCACGGGCTGCTATCGAAAACGGTGGCCCAGCCATTTCGATCGTCTCATTTCAGGATGAGGAAGGGCGGTTTGGCGCCACCACCGGCAGTGATATCTGGTCTGGTAATCTAGACCTTGCTGAAGCTGACTTGTTTGCTGATCCCACCGGCCTGACCTTTGGTGACGCACGCCAAGGACTGTCAGCAGTCATGGCCGACGGTTTCGTCGATCCAGCTCGATTTACTGGGTTCCTTGAGGGGCATATTGAGCAGGGTCCGAATTTGGATCTGGCGGGTGAGGCAATTGGCATCGTCACCTCGATCGTTGGGCTGCGGGAGCTTTGGGTCACTTTTGAGGGTGAGCAGAACCATGCGGGCACCACACCGATGCACGCTCGTAGGGATGCGTTTTCTGGGGTGACGCGGACTGCGCAACTTCTGGATGAACGGTTTCGAAACATCGTTACGCCGCACAGTGTTTGGACGATCGGTCATGTCACGCTGCATCCCAATGCGTCCTCGATTGTTCCCGGCAGGGCACAGTTTTCAATTCAGTGGCGCGACGCCGAAGCGGATAGACTGGACCGAATGGAAATGGTGATTGAACAGATCCTCGCAGAGGTGTCCGCGACGACGGGACTGACGTACACCGTGGGCCAAAGGCATGAGCTGAAGCCAGTTTTGATGAACGATGATTTGCGCGCCGCACTTGCGGCAGCTGCCCAGAAGATTGCACCAGGTCGCTGGCGGCATATGCCATCGGGCGCCTTGCACGATGCAACAAATGTCTCACGACTGATGCCGGTCGCAATGCTGTTTGTCCCTTCGATCCGTGGGATCAGTCACTCGTTTGAAGAGGACACGGCTGAGGCCGATCTTATCGTGGGCCTAAAGGTGTTGGCGCGCGCCGCCGATCAGCTCCAATCGACATCACCCAAAAAGATGTAGCCTGCCCCGTAGATCGTTTTGATCAATCTAGGGTTCTTGGGATCTTCGCGCAGCTTGGTGCGAAGCCGCGAAATCCGGACATCCATTGCCCGGTCAAAGCTTTCACCAGCAGCGCCGCCCAACGTTTCTTGCATATGCTGGCGAGAGATTAGGCGTTTTGGGCTATCCAGAAACAACCGCAAAACCTCACCCTCGGCATGGCTGAACCCAACTTCGTCGCCGTTTTCCGCCAGCAAGACGTAGCGATCAAAGAATACGGTCCAACCAGAAAATCGCGCTGTCTGGGACGACTTTTCCTTTGGACGTTGCTGACGGACGCGGGCCCTGACACGGGCGACGACCTCAGCGGGATCAAAGGGTTTGATGATATAGTCATCTGCACCTAACTCTAACCCGGTCACTTTGTCTTGAACCTGTGCACGACCAGAAATGATGATGATCGACGCACCAGACTCGAGCGCCAATCGGTGCACCACTGCCAGCCCATCCCTGTCCGGCAATCCCAGATCGACAAGACATACGTCGGGGGTGGTTGTCCGCAAGGCGGCCTCAAATTCAGTCGCTCGTGAATAGGCGGCAGTCCGAAACCCCGCCTCGGTCAGGGCTTCGGACAACATCATCCGTATCTGCGGCTCATCATCAAGAATTGTCACCAATTCACCAGTCATGCTACCACCTGCGTCGCCAAAAGATGCAACAGCGTTTGCGGCTCAAAGGGCTTGGATAAAACGGGCCAACGGCTGGCACCACGCGTCCGCAGCGGGTGTGTAATTGGCAGTGACGTCATCAATGCAAGGCGCAATTGCGGTTGATTTGTCGATACTCTCTCCAAAAGATCGACGCCGGTCATATGGCTTGAGAGGCGAATGTCAGACAGAACCATGTCCAGCCCCGGCAATTCGGTCAAACTTAGCCCTTCTTCGGCGCTTCCGGCTTCTATCACTTGGTGACCCAGATCTATTAGCAAATCCCTGATCGAGGCGCGTAATTCGGCGCTGTCCTCAACCAATAGGATTAAGAGTTGGCGTGGCTCTTGAGTGGCTGTGCGTAGTGGCAGTCGAAGCGTTATGCAGGCCCCAATTGGTGTGTTGGTCAGTTTAACATGGCCACCTGATGATTTAATTAAGTCATAGACCATCGATAGGCCAAGGCCGGAACCAGCATCGCCTTTGGTTGAGAAGAATGGGTAAAGACCTGAGGCCAACGCCTCCTTGGAAAACCCCGATCCGGTATCCTGCACGGTGAATTCCAACCAGGTGTCTCGCACGGCCGCTGCCGTTATCTTGATCTCACCCGGGGCGTTCCCGATCGCGTCTTTGGCGTTCAAAACTAGGTTCAGCAGGCTGTCCTGCAAAGATCCTGAGTCTAGCATCAAGCGCTGATCCGTAAAGTCATGGGTGATGTTTAGCGCAACGCCGGGCGGTAGGGTCGCCTGTGCAAGCGGTGTGAATGTATCGAGGAAACTAGCAATATCGCACGGGACCAGCGCCACATCGCGCGGCCCTGACATTCCTGCAATCCGATTCAGAAGTGTCCCGCCACGGCGGGCGGCAGCTTTGGTTGCCTCAGTTAGCTCCACTGCACGTGCTGGCAGATCAAATTTCTCTAGCCGGCCTTGAAGCCCAAGGATGATCGTCAAGAGGTTGGCAAAATCATGGGCAAGTCCACTTGTCAGTTGGGCTGCCAATTCACGCTTGTGCGTCTGCGCTAAAGCAGCCCGCGCCTGCGTTTCTTCGGTCACATCCGTGGACAACAGATAAACGCCGTTAATATCGCCACCCTCTGTGCGATCTGGCGTAAAGGCGGTGCGGATCCGCTTGCCACTATCGTGATCGGTAAACTCAAGGACCGTAGCCTCACCCGCCAGCGCACGTTCTATCCGGGGCCCGATCTGGCGTCCGGCATGTGGTCCAAGCGCATCGACATAATGCAATCCCACGATGTCATTGTCGCGACCCGGCAGGATGTTTGCGAGGCGACGATTGGTATAAGTATACCGCTTGTCCAGATCGATATGGGCGATATGGGCCGGGGTCATTTCGGTGGTGACGCGGATTCGCGCTTCCATTTCAGTCAGCTCGCGTTTGGCTTCTTCGAGTTGGGCAATAGTCGCCTCAAGCTGCCGGTTGGTTTGGGCCAGCTGCTCAGAGTGGGTCAGGAGCTGATCAGAGAGTTCTTCTGATCGCCCCCGCAGCAACTTCTCCTGGCGCTTGATTGAGGTGATGTCGGTATAGACCGTCACCCACCCGCCCTCGGGCAGGGGGCTGCCCTCAACACTGATGGTGCGGCCGTTTGATCTTGTTCGTTCTACATAATGCGGAACGAAGGCGCGGGCCTGATCGACCCGATCTTGAACAAATTCGGATACGTTGGCCACGTTGCCATACTCACCACTGGTTGCAAGAAATTGAATTGTGTCTTCAAAGCTGGCGCCGGGCGTGACCAGATTTAGCGGCAACCCGAACATCTGTTTAAATGGCCGGTTCGACAATACAAGACGCAGGTCATTGTCATAGATCGACAAGGCCTGCTGGATCAGGTTCAACCCGGCTTGGGTCATTTGCGCTGTTTGATCTCGTCTTAGCATAAACACCTCATGGTCCATGGCTACCACCCGGATCGTGTTACAGCCAAGCCCCTACGAGTTGGTAACAATTCGTTAGGATTTGGCAAAAATTAGGAAATCTTTGACCTTCAGAAATTTTGTGACACGATACGTTTGTGAGAGTCGTGAGCATAGCACGACCCGCGACGCCGGCACTTGCCGGTGAAGGGAGGAAATTTTGGCTAATCTGACACCGGCATTGGGGATGTCTGCGTCTATTCCTGCATTGCTTGCACGGAATGCGTCGCAGTTTGGGTCAAAACCCGCATACCGCGAAAAAGAATTTGGTATCTGGCAAACTTGGACTTGGGCTGAGGTCGCTGATGAGATCGAGGCGATGGCCTTGGGGTTTCTGGCACTTGGAATTGAGCGCGGCGAACACGTTGCCATCATCGGTCGCAACCGCCCCGCGCTTTATTGGAGTATGGTTGCCGTCCAAAAGGTCGGCGGCGTTCCCGTCCCACTGTACCAAGACGCAGTCACCGAAGAGATGGCTTACGTTCTTGAACATTGCTCCGCGCGTTTTGTCGTCGCGGGTGATCAAGAACAGGTCGACAAGGTTCTTGAGGTTCAGGCATCTGTCCCGTTCATCGAACACATTATTTATCATGATACGCGTGGGCTGCGGAAATACGATCACTCCAAGCTGCACGCCTTGGCAGACGTCAAAGCCGAAGGTCGCGCGGCGCATGAACGGCTTAAAACTGAACTACGCACTCGTGAGGCTGAGCTGACCGAAGCTTCGACCTGCGTGATGCTGTATACCAGTGGCACAACTGGCAAACCCAAGGGTGTGGTTTTGTCGAACCGAAATATTATTGAGACGTCCAAGAATTCCTGTGAATTTGATCATCTGCGGCCTGGTGACGAAGTTCTGGCTTATTTGCCAATGGCTTGGGTGGGTGATTTCATTTTCTCGATCGGTCAGGCTTATTGGACCGGGTTTTGCGTGAATTGTCCTGAAAGTGCTGAGACGATGATGACCGATCTTCGTGAGATCGGGCCGACTTATTATTTTGCGCCACCGCGCGTGTTTGAAAGCCAGCTGACCAATGTGATGATCCGGATGGAAGATGCCAGCCGGATGAAGAAGTGGTTGTTCGATATCTTTATGGCGCAAGCGAAAAAAGTTGGACCGCGAATTTTGGACGGTGAGCCCGTCCGCGCATTTGACCGATTCAAATACATGCTTGGCGAATATTTAGTCTATGGGCCGCTAAAAAATACACTCGGGTTCAGCCGCGTTCGCGTTGGATATACTGCGGGTGAGGCGATCGGCCCTGAGATCTTTGATTTTTACCGTTCGCTCGGGATCAACCTCAAACAACTCTATGGTCAAACTGAGGCCAGCGTCTTCATCACGCAGCAACCCGATGGTCAGGTCCGGTCCGATACGGTCGGTGTGCCGTCTCCGGGGGTTGAGCTTAGGATCGCTGAAAACCGGGAGGTTTTTTATCGCTCCCCCGGGGTTTTCGTGCGGTATTTCAAGAATGATGAAAGTACTGCATCCACTAAGGATGCTGATGGCTGGGTGGCCACGGGCGACGCTGGTTTCATCGAAGAAGATACTGGTCATCTGCGGATTATCGATCGGGCCAAAGACGTGGGCAACATGGCCAACGGAAATCTTTTTGCGCCGAAATACGTTGAAAACAAACTGAAATTCTTTCCCAATATTTTGGAAGCGGTCGTTTTTGGTGCTGACCGAGAGTTCTGTACTGCGTTTATCAATATTGATCTGACGGCGGTCGCCAATTGGGCCGAGCGCAATAATATCGCCTATGGATCCTACCAAGAACTGGCGGGCCATCCCCAGGTGATGACGACGATCCGCGATCATATCGCTGAGGCAAACCTATCGGTTGCCGAGGATGCGATGTTATCGGGCTGTCAGGTCAAACGCTTTTTGATTTTGCACAAGGAGCTGGATGCCGATGATGGTGAGATGACCCGTACCCGCAAGGTGCGCCGACGGATCGTCGAAGAGAAATTCATCGACCTGATCACCGCACTTTATGATGGGTCAACCCAGCAATACACCGAGACCGAAGTCACCTATGAAGACGGTCGTAAGGGCAAAATCTCAGCCACTTTGCAGATTATGGATGTCGCGACGGTGAACCAGCCTGACGCCCAGAAGGTAGCCGCAGAATGACCGATATGAACCATGAGCCTTTTACCACGTCAGACGGGCGTACAATTGGTAACGCCTTGTTGGAAATGCGTAACATTACGTTACGGTTCGGTGGAGTGGTCGCGATCAAGGACATTTCGTTTGATATCCGTGAGGGTGAGATCCGGGCCATTATCGGGCCGAACGGGGCTGGAAAATCCTCAATGCTGAACGTCATCAGTGGGTTCTATCACCCCCAAGACGGTCAGGTTCTGTATCGGGGCAAGGTTCGCCCCCAGATGCGGCCTTATCAGGTTGCACGGCTTGGCATCGCACGGACGTTTCAAAACATCGCCTTGTTTGAAGGGATGACCGTTCTGGATAACGTGATGACTGGGCGTTTGAACCATATGAATGCGTCGGTCCTGCAACAGGCAATGTGGTGGGGCAAGGCGCAACGCGAAGAGGTGGAGAACCGCCGAAAAGCTGAGGAAGTCATTGATTTTCTTCAGATACAACACATTCGCAAAACCCCGGTTGGGCGGTTGCCCTACGGCCTGAAAAAGCGCGTCGAGCTGGCGCGTGCGTTGGTGGCTGAGCCCAAGATTTTACTACTGGATGAGCCAATGGCGGGAATGAACGTTGAGGAAAAAGAGGATATGTCCCGCTTTATCCTAGATGTGAATGACGAATTTGGCACGACTATCGCGCTGATCGAGCATGACATGGGTGTTGTCATGGACCTAAGCGACCGGGTGGTCGTGATGGATTACGGCAAGAAAATCGGTGACGGCACCCCCGAAGAAATACGCGCAAACCCAGCCGTGATTGACGCCTATCTGGGGGTCGCACATGACTGAATTTGCCCCAAAACCCCGCATGCACAACCGATCAACAACCCATGCACATCCGATGCATACGCAAATGCAACACCTGAGCGGAGGCCTCTGATGACCGAACAACTCGTCTTTGCGATGGAGGTTGCTCTGAATGGGCTAATGGCCGGGGTGATGTATTCCCTCGTCGCCCTTGGCTTTGTCCTGATTTTCAAGGCCTCTGGCATCTTCAACTATGCCCAAGGTGTGATGGCGCTGTTTGCTGCGATGACGCTGGTCGGTATTCAGCAAGGTCAAGTGCCGTTCGCCCATCTGATCAATGAGATTTTTGGCACACAACTGCACTATTTTGGATGGATCGTGCCATCATTTCTGGCAATTATACTGACCGTCGGGGTGATGATCGTCTTTGCGCTGCTTGTGCAGAAATTCATCTTCAAACATCTGGTTGGGCAAGAGCCGATTATCTTGTTCATGGCGACTATCGGGCTGGCCTATTTCCTCGAAGGGGTCAGCGACTTGATGTGGGGATCTGAAATCCGCCGTCTGGACATTGGCCTGCCGCAAGGCATCACTGAAATCATCGACGAGACCACGTATGAATGGTTTGGCTACGGCTTCTTCATCGACAAGCTGGACATCGTTGCGGCGATTGTCGCCGCCGTTCTGGTTGGTGCGCTGGTCATGTTTGCGCAATACACCAAACAGGGTCGCGCAATGCGGGCAGTGGCAGATGACCATCAGGCGGCTTTGTCTGTTGGGATTTCGCTGAACTACGTTTGGATCTTGGTCTGGTCGCTGGCGGGTTTTGTGGCCTTGGTTGCTGGCATCATGTGGGGTGCCAAGTCTGGCGTTCAATTTTCACTCAGCCTGATCGCGCTAAAGGCGCTGCCGGTGCTGATGCTGGGTGGGTTCACCTCAATCCCCGGGGCGATCGTTGGCGGTCTGATCATTGGGGTCGGTGAAGCCCTCTTCGAGTTCTCCGTTGGTCCGCTAATTGGGGGTGCGACCGAAAACTGGTTTGCCTATGTGCTGGCCCTTCTCTTTCTTGTCTTCCGGCCGCAGGGCCTGTTTGGCGAGAAAATAATCGAGAGGGTCTGAGAATGTGGTGCGCTAACGATATTTTGAGCCACGCCGCGCAAGCGGCACAGGGCCAGATGGTCCGTCAACAAATGATAAGGAAGGGCTGAGGCCATGTTTTATCGTGAGGCGGGCGATTTCAAGACGTCCTACAACACTGACAGCCAGACCTTTCCGATTAAGTTCGACCGGTATCGGTATTACGCAGTTTTGATCTTTGCGATCGGTGTGGTGCCATTTTTGATCAACGACTATTGGGCAAACTCTCTTTTGATCCCGTTCCTGATTTACGGGATTGCGGCGATCGGCCTGAACATCCTGACGGGGTATTGCGGGCAGGTCAGCCTTGGGACCGGTGGGTTCATGGCGGTAGGGGCCTATGCAACCTATAAGTTGATGACCAGTTTTCCGGGGCTCGATATGGCGACAATCACTGTTTTGTCGGGCTTGGTGACGGCCATGGTGGGGGTCGTGTTCGGTCTGCCAAGTCTGCGGATCAAGGGCTTTTATTTAGCGGTGGCGACACTGGCAGCGCAGTTCTTTCTGGTTTGGCTGTTCAACAAGGTGCCGTGGTTCTTCAATTACTCTGCCTCGGGGCAGATCAACGCGCCAGAGCGCAGCATGTTTGGCATGGCGGTCACGGGGCCAAATGCCGAGTCGTGGGTCAAATATATGTTCTGCCTGCTCTTCTTGATTGCTGTGGCTTGGGTTGCCCGCAACCTGACGCGTGGGTCGTTGGGGCGGCAATGGATGGCGATCCGGGATATGGATATTGCCGCCGAGATCATCGGAGTGAGTCCGCTGCGCGCTAAGTTGACGGCCTTTGCGGTCAGTTCATTCTTCATTGGTATCGCGGGATCGCTTTTGTTCTCGGTTTATCTGGGAGCGGTTGAGGTTGGCGAAGTGTTCGGCATCTCAAAATCTTTCTTGGTTCTGTTCATGATCATCATTGGTGGCTTGGGCTCAATCTTTGGATCACTGGCGGGGGCGGCATTTATGGTGCTGCTGCCAGTCTTGTTGCGCAATGTGCTGACTGATGGATTTGGCTGGGACACAGCACTGGCCACTCATTTTGAATTTGTGATTGTGGGGGCGCTGATCATGTTTTTCTTGATCGTTGAGCCGCATGGATTGGCGCAGCTGTGGCGTGTGACTAAGGAAAAATTGAGATTGTGGCCGTTCCCGCACTGACGGACGCGGCGCAAAAGGTGAGACTAAAAAGATACTTCGACACCTAACGATTCGGACAAAACCTAAGGGAGGAATTAACCGATGAAGAGACTAGCAACGTATGTGGTGGCAGGCCTTATGGCAGCAAGCCCCGTGATGGCGGATCTTGTATTCCCGTCGCTATCGTATCGGACTGGGCCCTATGCCGCCGGCGGTACGCCGTTTGCGGATGGCTATGCTGATTATTTCACCATGCTGAATGAGCGTGATGGCGGAATTGGCGGCGTGATGACCAACGTCATCGAATGCGAAACCGCCTATAACACAGAGCGTGGCGTTGAATGCTACGAGTCGACCAAAGGCGAAGGCGCGTTGGTTTACCAGCCGTTGTCCACAGGTATCACCTATCAGCTGATCCCACGGGCAACAGCGGACGGTATCCCGATCCACTCGATGGGTTATGGCCGGACATCTGCCGCTGATGGCACAGTTTTCAGCCACGTCTTCAACTACCCTGGTAATTACTGGGACTCAGCTTCAGTGATCGTCAACTATCTGCTGGCCGAAAACGGTGGCTCGCTTGAAGGTCAGAAGATCGCATTGCTCTATCACAATTCAGCCTATGGCCGGGAGCCGATCCGCACGCTGGAAACTCTGGCAGAAATGCATGGGTTCGAACTGGTGCAGCTGGCCGTTGACCATCCTGGTCAAGAGCAGGGCAACCAATGGCTGACCATCCGCCGTGAGCGTCCCGACTATGTCGTGATGTGGGGCTGGGGTGTGATGAACCAGGTTGCAGTGCAAGAAGCCGCGAACATCCGTTTCCCGATGGAGAATTTCATCGGCAACTGGTGGGCTGGTGCGGAGCATGATGTGACCCCGGCTGGTATGGACGCAGATGGCTATCGTTCGCTGAACATGAACGGTCTTGGCGATATGCCTGTGTTTGCGGAAATCCAGACCCATGTTCTGGATGCAGGCCTTGCAGCTGGTGACGGATCCAACCTTGGATCAGTGCTTTACACACGTGGGATGTATGCCGCGATGTTGGCAGCTGAAGCGGTTTTGACGGCGCAAGAAATCCACGGCGTTGCTGAAATCGATGCGTCGATGATGCGTGACGGGATGGAAGCACTGGTGATTACTGCGGCGCGTATGGAAGCGCTGGGCGCACCTGGTATCGGGCCAGAATTTGCCGTGTCTTGTGAAGATCATGGCGGAACAGGCCTGGGCCGGATTCAGCAGTGGAATGCCGCGGATCAGGAATGGGTCACTCTGACTGATTTCATCGCACCTGATGATAGCGTGACCGGTCCGTTGATCCTGGAAGACAGCGCGCAGTTTGCCGCTGAAAACAACATTGAGCCACGCTGCACCGACAGCTGAGCCCGAAATTTCGGCGGCAGCGCAGGCTGCCGCCGAAGCATTTTGAGTATTTTTACTAAGAAAAAGGCAGGGGCGCGTTAACCTTAATGCGAGGTGACGGCCCAAGAGTTCGAGGAGATCGCCTGCGATGCTGGATGCCGGACGCACCGAAGAGACCTTGCTGGAGGTCAACAATATCGAAGTGATCTACAACCATGTCATTCTGGTTTTAAAAGGCGTCAGCCTGAGTGTGCCCAAAGGTGGCATTACGGCCCTGCTGGGTGGTAACGGCGCTGGCAAGACCACAACCCTGAAGGCCATTTCAAACCTGCTGCATTCTGAGCGCGGGGAGGTGACCAAAGGTTCAATCGAATACCGTGGTGAGCGGGTTCAGAACCTGACCCCGACAGATATGGTTCGGCGAGGCGTTATTCAGGTCATGGAAGGCCGGCATTGTTTTGAACACCTGACAATCGAAGAGAACCTGTTGACTGGTTCCTACACGCGCAAGGCCAGCAAGGCCGCAATCGCGGCGGATCTGGAGCTGGTCTATACCTATTTCCCGCGCCTCAAAGAGCGGCGCAAAAGCCAGGCAGGTTATACCTCGGGTGGTGAGCAGCAGATGTGCGCCATTGGCCGCGCGCTAATGTCGCGACCTGAGACGATTTTGCTGGATGAGCCCAGTATGGGATTGGCACCGCAACTTGTCGAAGAAATTTTTGGCATCGTCAAAGACTTGAACGAGCGGGAAGGCGTCAGCTTTCTTCTTGCCGAACAAAATACCAACGTCGCGCTGAGATTTGCCCATTATGGCTATATTTTGGAGAGCGGTCGTGTGGTGATGGACGGGGTGGCGGCGGATCTTCGCGAGAATCCAGACGTCAAAGAATTCTACCTTGGAATGTCTGATGAGGGACGCAAGTCGTTTCGCGATGTGCGGTCTTACCGCCGCCGGAAGCGATGGCTAAGTTAATGAAGGACGGGGTCAGTATGTTTTACGATGGGTTGGAAACCCGCTCGGCGGATGCGCGCGCGGCGGCCCAGTCGGAGCAGTTGTTGAGCCAGCTTGAGCGCGTTCAATCCGCCTCTGGGTCGAGCCTGACTTTGGAGGGTCCTATCCGATCAATTGAGGATCTGCCGCGATTGCCGGTGCTGCGCAAATCCGCGCTAAGCATCGGACAGGCCAAAACGCCACCGTTTGGCGGTATGTCGGTTTCAAACGTAGCGCACATATTCCAATCCCCCGGCCCAATTTATGAGCCTGGCGGGATCAGCCATGACTGGTGGCGGATTGGACGATTTTTGCATGCCGCTGGCATTGGTCCGGGTGACATCGTCCAGAACTGTTTCAGCTATCATCTGACGCCCGCCGGCATGATTTTTGAAAGCGGCGCACGCGCCGTCGGGGCGACTGTGTTGCCCGCTGGAACCGGGCAGACAGAATTACAGGTGCGCGCAGCCAAAGACGTGGGCAGCACAGCCTACGCGGGAACTCCCGACTATCTGAAGATCATTTTAGACAAGGCTGACGTGATGGGGATCACGCTGAAGATCACCAAGGCTGCGGTCGGTGGTGGTGCGCTGTTCCCGTCCTTGCGTGCAGAATACGCTGACCGTGGGATCAGGTGTTTGCAAAATTATGCGACAGCTGATCTGGGCAATGTGGCATATGAAACTCCGGCGCTGGAAGGTATGATCGTCGATGAGGGCGTGATTGTTGAGATTGTGCGCCCCGGTACCGGTGATCTGGTTGCGATCGGCGAAGTCGGGGAGGTTGTGGTGACCTCATTGAACCCTGACTATCCGTTGATCCGGTTTGCAACGGGTGATTTGTCTGCGGTATTGCCGGGGACCAGTCCATGCGGCCGTACCAACTTGCGGATTAAAGGTTGGATGGGACGGGCTGATCAGACAACTAAGATCAAGGGCATGTTTGTGCGGCCAGAGCAGGTTGCCGATCTTGTCCGGCATCACCCGGAAATTTCCAAGGCGCGGGTGATTGCGACCCGCGATGGGGAAAGTGATGTGATGACAGTTCAGGTTGAGGGGATTGGCGCCGACTTGGCGGCAATCGAGGCGTCAGTCATGGCAACATTGAGGTTGCGGGGTAGGGTTGAGATTGTCGACCCGGGCACCCTACCAAATGACGGCAAAGTCATTGACGACCAACGGGTTTACGAGTGACACCGTCGGTGTGAGATACGTATTTTTCAAAATTTGTACTGGGCTTGTTTGGATGTCCTGGGTTGGATCTGCTGTCGCGCAGACAGCGCAGGAGACCGCCTTTGCTCGCGGCGTTCTAGACCAATTGCAGCGCCCCTCAATAGAAAATGGGCGCGAATATTGTGGCTATATAGGGATCAGCCCGTCCGGTGAGATTGTGATGACCCCAGCCCAACGTGGGCGCGAAGGCAGCTGTCTGTCCCGCGCCGCTGAGGAGGGGATGCAATTCATCGCCTCGTTTCACACGCACGGGTCGTATAGTTCGGAATATGACAGCGAAGTTCCATCGTCTGATGATGTCTTGGGCGATTGGGAAGAGGGGCTAAATGGCTGGATCTCAACTCCGGGTGGTCGGATTTGGTTCGTAGACGGGGCGCTGCGAATAGCGCGGCTGATCTGCGATGTCGGATGTGTGACAATGGATGCGAATTACGACGAGCGGGAGACCGGCCCGATTGCTGCCAGCTACACATTGCAGGATTTGCTGAACCGCGAATGACCGGGTTGGTCAAAGGCGATGTCCTGCCTTTGCCAAACTATTTTTTAACCTTGTTGCGGCACTACATCTTTTATGGTGCGCTCTGCTCTTCTCAGGCCCTTGCGGCGATCGATATCCGTCCGACCTTGGCTGTATCTGCCATGGCGGCAGTGGCGCAGGCCGGGTACCGTTTTGACAGATCATACCAATCTGGTGATCGAAGGCGTTCCACGATGCGCTAATACATGGGTTGAGCAGGTCGTGCGGCATGCCAAGCCAGGGATCAAACTGGCGCATCATTCCCACGCAGCGGCGCATGTGATTGCGGCCGTTGATCGCGGAATTGGCGTGTTGGTGTTGCACCGGTGCCCAGATGCTGCCGTTGCCTCGCGACTGGCGCATGAAGGTGATTTAAACCCAGCCGCCGCGCGTACTGCATATCTGGATTATGTCGCATTTTATGATCGAATTTTGCGGATACGGGCCTCAGATCACCTGCTTTGGGCCAGTTTTGACACCGTAACAAAATGTCCCGGTATGCTAATCACAGCGTTGAACGTGCGTTTTGATCTTCATCTTGATGCGCTTGATGGGCCCCAAGATATGCAGGCCATAAGAATGCGAATGGATGCTGCGGCCCAAGTACGTCGCGGATCCGTCCGATCAGCCAGTCACCCCGAAGGACAAGATGATCAGCGGTTGGCACGGCGCGCATGTGCTGAGGATATTGTCAGATCTAATGCGGCGGCCTCGGCGCGGCGCGCGGCATTGTCTTTATGGCCGTATTTGCCCTGTGACGTGACCCAAAGGCGGGCCGCGTAATGCGCCCGGGTTTCTTGATCATTGGTGCGATGAAAGCGGGAACAACGACGCTTTATGCGGACCTCAGGACCGTAGCGGGCCTCTATTTGCCGCCTGAAAAAGAGCCGGAGGATCTGACGTCGGATACCGTTCTAGAGGCAGCTGGGCTCCAAGCCTATTTAGCTAAATTTTGCGATGCGCCAGCGAACGCACTTTGTGGGGAAGCGTCGACCGCGTATTCTAAACGACCGACTTTTGAAGGTGTAGCTGAGCGGGCGTTGCGGGTTTGTGGCCCCGACCTAAAGGTCATCTACCTTTTGCGTGACCCGATTGCGCGGATTGAAAGCCAGTACCGCCATGAATGGGGACTTGGGCTGGAAGCCAGACCCCTTAAGATGGCGGCGTTCGACAGCACCTATCTTGGCTACAGCCGGTATGACTGGCAACTGGCACCGTGGCGCGCAGTGCTGCCCCCAGAACAAATCCTGATCCTGCGGATTGAGGATTATCTGGCCGACCGACAAGCGGGGCTTAACCAAATGTGCGCTTTTTTGGGAGTCGCTGCAGGACAGTCTGGCAATGAACACCTCAACGCCAGCTTTGGAAAACGGATTGCGCGGCGTGGTGGACTGGCTGAGCGCATCATGCGCGCCCCACTTTATCAATATCACCTAAAGCCCTATCTGCCCAAGGCGCTGCATCGGGCTGGGCGGCGGTTGCTGTTGCAACGGACAGTTCAGGGTGGCGATGTCCTGACAGCAGTGGACCGCGCGAGGTTACGCCGCAAACTGCTGGCCGATCCGATTGCTGGGGCATATTTGTCATGACCCGCAGAATCGGTGGAACCGTGGACTGGCTGATCGTGATGATCCTGGTTCTGGGCCCTTTGCAATGGATCACATTGGCTGACATTGGATTGACGCTAAAACCCGTCCATCTACCACTTTTTCTGGTGGCGGGTTTTGGCGTCGCAGCGAGACTTGGTCGGCGCCAATCTATTGAAATTGATCGATCTTGTTTGGCTGCGATTGGCCCCTTTACGGTGAGCTATCTAGTCTATCTCCTAGCACTCTATGTTGGGTGTTTCTATGCGGCCTCTCCTGCATTTGGCCTGAGCCTAGTCTTTAAACTATGCCTTCAAGCTGCCATAGGTTTTGGTGTCTTCCTATATTTCGTGCAGCTTTCAACGCGGCGGATCTTTGACAGTCTGTTGTTGGGATCACTTTTATCTGGGATCACGTTTCTTTTGGTCGCCAGCTATACGTTGGCGCTTAGAGGGGAGTCGTTGCCAGGACTTGTCTTGCAAGCGGTCACCACCGGGAACCCGGCGTTGTTGCAGTTCAAACTATTTTTGACCCTGTTTAACGCAGGTGATTGGAACGGCGGCGTACGCACGCCGGCCTCGCTTCGCCAAGTGACGATGGCATTCTTCTATCTGTCCCTGATGATCTCATTGCACAGGGTCCTGGTACCTGGCAGTGCGCCAAAAGTCCGTATGCTGGCCTGGAGCAGTGCTGGGATCGCTCTTTTTATACTATTGATCAGCCTAAGCCGTAGCTTGATTTTGGTTTCGGCCGTTGGTCTTGGTCTGGTCAGCCTCTCGTTGATCCGGGAGCGGGCGCACAGGTTGATTTTTGGGTGTCTGGCCTTCGGATTATCGGCCTTTGCGATCTTCTTGCTGCGTGATCCCAGTGGGATCATCGGGCTGGTTGAGGCCCGTTTTGGTGGGCTCAACCAGGATGGTCGCCTGCTGCAATACGCCAAGTCGTTTGAGACGATTGCCGCCGCCCCGATCTGGGGACAAGGCACTGGCCATATGGACGAATTTCGGGTGGGCACGACCAATATGGTGCATAATCTGTTGTTGGGTGCATGGGTGCAGGCTGGAATTTGGGCAGTTTTGGCCGCGCTGACGTTCACCGCCGCGCTGGTCTGGATGATGTGGGAAAGGGGCAGAATCTTTTGGCGCCAACCCGCTCTGATTAGTTTGGTAGCACTTCCCATATTGCCAGTGATCCGCAGTCAGCTGGGTGGGCAGGGTGGCAACTATACCTTGCCGGAATTCCTTGCGATCATCTTGTTCGTGTCGCTGGTTTATCGGGCTGATCTGTCGCGCTGGTAGGGATAGTCGACACTGGATCCAGTGGGCAGGACCGTAGGACGGTGATGCACAGAGCAAGTTGCGCCAGACCAAAGGCCGTGATGGTTACGCAGGTCGCGATCGCCGCCCCGGATGCGCCAAGGGATGGGATCAGGGCGGCATTGAGCGCGATGTTGACTCCCAGTGCGACGGCGCTGAATAGGCCAAATGCTCGTTCTCGTCCGGTCATGATCAGAAATGACGTTGTTATTATCCCAAGGGCCGCCCCACATTGGGCAACGGCCAGCGGTGTTATTACGGGGCCGATCGCAAAATAATCTGGACCCAAAAGCAGGGTGGCTATCGCTGGGCCGACAAGGATCAACACAAGCGCGAGAGGCACTGAGGCAGCAATCGCCAGACACAGACCGATCGAAAAAAGCCTGCGCAGTTGGGCCGTACGTCCCTGTGCAAAGGCTTGGCTAAGTCGGGGGCTAAGAACTGTCGATAGGACAACGATCGGCATCGTTTGTAGAACCGTCAGGCGCAAGGCGGCCCCATAGACCCCGGTTTCTATCAACCCGGCCATGGGGGCTAACATCAAGACGTCGGTCTTGCTCATCAACAGTTTGGCGCTCATCCCGACCAATGCAGGCAGTGCGATCGCCATCCAGGCTCGAAAATGGGTGACTGGGATCGCTTGTGCTAGGGTTAAGGGAACGTGACGACGTCGCCAGAAAACACCAAACGCGACGGCAAACATGCTGATCAAACCATAAACCAACAGGGCATTTGGGGCCGTGACGTTTGCGCCCCAGTAGATCAAGGGAACCAGCATCAGTGTCGGTGGCAAGAGGGCATCTACCACAATACCATAAGATGGCGCACCTAGGCCTGCCAACTGATTGCGCAGGAGGGATCGAAAAACCATTGCAGGTACTAAAACTGCGGCCAGCATCAGGCCGGGCGCCAAAGGATTTGTTTTGTTCAACGCCAAACTCATGGCCACGAAAGCGGCGGCGACGCCAATTCCGCCCAAAAGGCCAACCCAATCTGCCAGTCGCAAAACACCGCGCAACTGGCCCAGATCGTTTGTGAACCGCATTGGTGGGATCAAGCGTAGCATCAGACTTGGCCAACCTAACGCGCCTAAGCGCGCACCAATCAGTGCGGCCCCAACAGCGAATGTGAACAGACCGTAGCCTTCTGGCCCAAGATGCCTGGCCAGCAAGAGACCCATTATTAGGCCAGCACCTTTGGCGATGCTGGCGATCCCGAACGCGCGCAAAAATTGTGATTTTAGGTCGGTCATGATTGTGGCATCAGATCTGTGGGCTCAGGGCAAGCGGTCAAGCTTGGCCTGAGGTGCCCAATCAGGTCCAACGCACCGGTCAGATTAGTATGGATCGGGTCGGCAAAGGCTTGAGGGTTTGTGATCGCTGCGCTGAGATCAAGGATTGGATACCCTAAGACATCGGCAACTTGCCGGGGCCATTCGGCGGCTGATCTTTGCGACATGGGATGGTAGGGACCGACGACCAGCAGCGGCTCAATGCCTCGGCGGTCAAGTTCCTCCAACAACGCACTGAGAATGGAGATGTCAGCCGGCGCAATGTGCCAATTGGGTGTTGATCGGGGTGTGGGTCGTGTTGAGCTCATCGCATGGCGCATGATCCATGATTGGTCAGAATGACGTTGATATCGTAGCGATCGCCAAAAAATATCATTATTGAGAGAGAGGCTAAGAAAGACCTTATTCCACGGGAAATGCGCTTGAAATTGAGTCGACTGCAGTTGCCTGAGCCTTTGGCTGTCAGCGGCAAAGGTTGAGAATGATCGCGCCTGACCGTTGGTGCTAAAAAGGCTGGAGACCTCAATTATGGCAATCCTCAGGTCTGGGATCCGATCCGCGGCATCCAAAGTCAGGGCAGCCACCGTTTCAATTCCGATCCCGTTATATCCAAGGTTCACAACTGGACGGCACAAGGCATCAGCAAGCGCTGGGGCGAAGAACGCATGGACGGCGCGGGAATTGCCAAAGATCGCAACCTCAGCAGTGATCGTCTGATTATAGAGCCGGGCAAACCTAAACTGACTTTGAGAGATCAGGTGTTGCGCGAGACCATAGATCGCACGGTCGCCGCCGATGATCAGCAAGCAAAGAAACAGGATTAAACGAAGTGGGCTAGAACTGAAAATAGACAAAGGCGCCTCCATCAAACTGGCCTAAAAGTGGGAGGCTGAGGATCAGGGCGACACCGCTTACCAGGCGCCAGCTGCGAGCGCGCATAACAGATTGGGCGAAGCGGCTGTCCTCACGCAAGATCTCAACCACAGTGAGGATCGCAATTACGCTTGCGCCAATTGCAACCTCTAGCTGGGGCAGGCCCATTCCACCGTTTGTGCCTGATCCGATCAGGCCACTTAGTAGCAGTGTTGCCTGACCAAAGCTGTCGGCCCGAAAAAAGATCCAAGCAAAACACACCGCCAAGAACACGCAAAGCCGGGCCGGCCATTTGCCCATTTTGGGCCAGAACAGGCGTTGTGCGATAATCAGATAGCCGCCATGCAGCCCGCCCCAAATCACGAATGGCCAGGCGGCCCCGTGCCACAGCCCGCCCAAAACCATTGTGGCCATCAGATTGCGTCCGGGCCGGACCCGGTTCCCGCCAAGCGGAATATAGAGGTAGTCGCGGAGCCAACCCGACAAAGAAATGTGCCAACGACGCCAAAACTCACTAAAGTTGCGAGCAAGATACGGACGGCGAAAATTTACTGGAAAGCGCAACCCCATCAGACGACCAAAACCAATGGCCATCAGTGAATACCCGGCAAAATCGGCGTAGATCTGAAACGCAAAAAAAACGACTCCAGTTAAAAGGGCGGTTTGAGAGAAGAGATCGGGCTGGGCAAAGACGCGGTCAACCAAGGGCGCAAGACGGTCTGCCACGACCAGCTTTAGGACGGCACCGACCACGATCATCTCGGCACCCAACCAGACATTCGACCAGCGAAACCGCTGATGACGGGCCAATTGCGGTAGCAACTGTTGCGCCCGAACAATGGGGCCTGCCACCAATTGCGGCCAGAGTGCGATATAGGTCGCAAAACGGATAAGGTCACGTTCTGGCGGTAGAGTGCCTCGAGCTACATCAATGACGTAGCTGAGGGCCTGGAATGTGAAGAATGAGATCCCAACAGGTAGAAGAAGCGTCAGAATCGGAAGATCGGTATTAACTCCAAGCCCAGCCAGAAGCTGGGCAAATTCCGCAGTAAAAAATCCAAAGTATTTGAAGACACCCAAAAGACCGAGGTTGCAGGTGATAGCCAGCCATAGCCAACGTTTGGCGCGCTTTGCGGTGCTGGCGAGTGCAAAATTCACAAGCGTTGATGCGCCGATCAACCCCAGAAAACGCCAATCCCACCAGCCGTAGAATACCCAAGACGCGGCCAGCGCCAGAATGTTTTGGGCACGCGCCGAGGGCATCATGAAATAGGCTGGAAAGAAGATTATTGCGAAGAGGATGAAGATCTCAGATGTGAAAATCATCGCCCGACCATTCGAGGGATTAGCCGGTTGAGGGCGGCCTGATCGTGGGCGTAGGCTTGG
Organism: Paracoccaceae bacterium; assembly: GCA_047623825.1. GTDB lineage: Bacteria > Pseudomonadota > Alphaproteobacteria > Rhodobacterales > Rhodobacteraceae > JBLHOS01. Next base: position 28,125 of record JBLHOS010000012.1, read on the forward strand.
GCCCATTGTAGGGCAGCACATGCGCATGCGGCCGCGTAGAGATCGGGCTCTTTGATCCAATCAGTAATGGTTTCAGCCGCTGCCTCAGACCAATTTGCGTCTGTCATAATCCAAGATGGCGGCAGCTGGGCGGGGATACAGCCGCGCGGCGTTGCCAACACGGGGCAACCACTGGCCAATGCCTCAAATATTGTCAGGGGTTGCGCCTCGTTTGCATAGATCGACGGAAAAAGCAGAACGTCGATTTTTGCGAAAAAGCCGTTCTTATCTGCCCCTTTGACCATGCCAAGGCTTTGGCGATGGGTCGGGTCCTCAGCTATGAAAATAGCGACTTTTTGGGCAATGGCGGCAGAGGGGATTGGCCCAGCGATCAGCGCCCTGACCCTTGTGCCGTGGTCAGCCAGCAACCTGATAGTGGCCATGAAGTGATTGATGCCCTTTTCGGTGCTGACTTGGCCAAGATACCCGACACATTGCAGATTGGGCCTTTGGCACAGATTAGGCGGATCGATCAGGGGAGTGTTGCCAAGGATATGGATACGATCAGCCTGAACATCATAGTGGCGCCGCAACTCCTCGGCCATGGTTGCGGCCAACACGATGTGATGAACACCAGGGCCAAGGCGTCGAAGAATTCGTGACATTCGCCACGAGGGGGTCGCGAGGTACGACATCACATGATGATGCAGCCAGACCTGTTGTCTGTGCCGCGCGATCCACCAAGACTGCATGCTGAGGCCAATTAACCCAAGGCCAGAATCAGGTACCAAATAGAGACTGTCGCGTGGTTGCGCAGATAAAAGCGCGTGTGCGATCCGTAGGCTGACGCCCAAGTGTTTGCGAACACTCCAGACCCAACCGCGTGTGCCGGTATGGGACAGAGAATAGGTCCTGAGCTGCCCGGTTTTGGCCAAATGCGTCAGCATCGCCCTAGTTGCAAGGGTTTGGCCGGAAACCGGTGGAGGAATGACAGTGACCGCATGCAGCATCTCAGACGTGGCTCTGCAGCCAGGAGATTTGGGTTTCTTGCGCCTCTGACAGACGGTCCAGGTCCAGTTGCATCACTTGATTGCGGATATCTTCGAGGCCGAGGCTTTCAAAAAGGGCTGCGCGGGGAGACGGTGTAAACAACATTGCCCTATTGCCATAAGCCAATGTGGCGACGCAGGCGTGAACCCGGTCTGACAGGGTCAGATCAGAGTTAGCGTATGTACTGAGATAGCTCCAAGGTTCATCTGAGGCAAACGCGCCGGGTTGGCGATAAATCTTATGAGTCATGTGGGGAAAAAACCGATGCTCAGGCCGGATGACGCGCAGCCCGTTGATTATTTTGGGCAGATGCCGCCGATCCGTTAGATCACCCAGATACGCCTTGATTTTACCGCGGTGTGCCAGCCGATCTAGCCGTTTGGGGATGCCAAGATGCCATTCGACCCCATCATGTGTAATCTGACGGGTGCGAAAGCGGGATGAATCAAACGGTGTTTCGGCGACTGAGGGTTCAGGGTACCGATCGAAGTTCATCACCAGATGCGGCGGCGTTCTGAATTTGAACGGAGAGACCGCCTGAGGCAGAAAAAAGCCGGCATCGATGCCACTATAGCAAGGCACATCCGGTAGCCAATCGCTCAGCAGTCCATGACTACGCGGATCGCGGGTTGAAATCAGATCGGGCGGGTAGGCCTGAAGGAAGGTCTTGACCGCAACCAGTTCAGCTTCAGAGAATTTGAAGAAGGCAGCAGAGTGCAGCATAATGCGCACGCCACGCGCCTTTAACGTGGCAAATGTCTGTTGCCAGCTGGCGGCCATCCACGCGTTCAGGACAGGTCCTTGCAAGACAAGCCAATCGATTTCCAGATCTTGGATCAGGTCGGCATAAGTCGGTGGGTTTCCCTTGAATTTGTTATGCAAGGTCCGATAATTTGGCTGGTCTTGATGAAAGCCAACGGCATCGGGCCCGAAGACGCGCCGCAACACATAGTGTCCGCCCAGATTGAAGAAAGCATTTCCGACGTTTTGGGCCCATTGCCCCCCGACCAATGCGATCCTGGGTGGGGACGTCGCAAGAAGGGGGTGCTGGATGACGGGTCGAGGGCGCAGTTCAATCATTGATGGGTCTCCATGACTTGGGCGAAGATGGCCTCAAACCGGCGGGTGATGGTCGGAAGCTTGAACGTCGCCTCGGCGTAGGCGCGACCACGGGCCCCAACCTCAGCAGATAGGGCAGGATTGGTACCAAAAGCTTTGGCCGCCGAGATAAATCCAGCACGATCTTCGGGGGCGACGACGGTGCCAGCACCTGCCCCCCGTATGATTTGCGCCGCGAGATTGTCGTCTGGGGCCGCCAGAACTATGGGACGTCCGGCGCAGAGATAAGACAGGATTTTTGATGGGACTGAGAAGGTGCCGGCCTCACGTTCAATCATCGCAAGCAAGACGTCTGCCGACGCAAGAACTTCGGCAAATCGATCGATCGGCTGAAGTGCAAGGCAATTAAGGCGCGGATCTTTTAGGTCGGCCAACCGGTCTGCGCCAATCCCGGCGCTGGTTGTGATCACGGCGTCATTTTCGGGTAGCGACAGAGCAAGCGCTGTTAAGAATGTCGGGTCATGCTTTAGAGCCAAAGTTCCGGCATAAAGATACCGGTTTCCTTGATTTAGGCTCTGTTCTTCAGCCCACATCGTGTCTCTGTCCATCACTGGGAGGGCATTGATTGCACCCCAGTTTGGCACAACGCTTGTGCGTTCAGAGGGCACACCCCAAGCCTCTGACTGGGGGCGAAAACTGTCGGTGATATGGATCAGATGGTCAGCGTGGCGCATCTGGCCGCGCTCAAGATGGCGGTAATAGGCACCGATCAGTGCGCCAAGGCCGGGCAGCTTGCGGCGCAAAATCCGGTCAACTGCGATGGCGTAAAAATCCTGACACCAATAAACGAATCGCGCCCCGGCGTGCGTGCACGCGCGAAGCAATGCGGCCTGTGCCTCTGTCGGGGTGTTGCCGGACAAGACAAGATCTGGGCGCAAGTCTGTCACCAGTTTAGCCAGCTGCCGCCCGTATGCGAGATCGCCTGAGCGACGGATCAAAAAATTTGACTTGGAGTAGGGTTGATTGATCGCGACCGGATGAAAGGTCAAATTAAACGGATCTGTGGGTTGGCGTGTCAGTTGCCCCTTGGGGCCGGGATCATCCGCAAAGAACGCATGATCGACCCGGTGACCAAGGGCCGCCAATCCGCGCGATAGATCAGCCGTGAACGGATGCCCCGCGTAGTCATGAACCAGAATATGCAAAGGCCTGATCATTTGCCTACCCGAACCAGCATCACGCCGACCGTGCATAACATCAAGCCGATGTCGTAGAAAACGCCGCGACGCGCTGCATAAGTGACGTCCATTGCGACGCGATCAGAATAGGGATCGGACGTATCACCGAGGACCTGCCAGACACCGGTCAGGCCGGGGCGCTGGGCCAGATATACGTTGCGATAGACACCGTATTTTCCAAGCTCGGATCGTGTGATCGGACGAGGACCAACTAGGCTCATCTCTCCGATCAGGACATTCCAAAGCTGTGGCAGTTCATCCAATCGTGTTTTTCGCAGCAGTTGGCCAAGGCGTGTAATTCTTGGATCATGTGTCAGTTTCCGGTGGCTTGCCCATTCGGCCGCCGCCTTTGGATTTTCGGCCAGATGAATATGCAGTTTGGCCTCTGCCCCTTCGACCATGCTGCGCAATTTCCAGCAATTGAACATCTGCCCGTCCCTGCCGATACGCGAATGGCCAAAGAATCCCGCGGCACCGTCTTGTCGGACAAAAACCCACAAAACAGCAATCAACGGGACTGTTATTGGGATTGTCAAAAGAACCAGCGTCAGATCCATAAGCCGCTTGGCACCATATGTTGGGCGGATCGTGATCATCGGTGGCGGGGCCCCTGTGTCCAATAAAAAACCGGCCTTTAGGGGGGCTTTGTCTTCCATAGTGTCCTGCCTTTCTTTCGGTGGATCCGCTGCAACAGAAGATGATCTGTTGGGGCTGACTTTCGGTCGGACGTTAACTCTATCGAGATGAATGGACGGTTACTTGGGAGGGCAGAAATTCAAATCTGGTCATAAAATCATGTCAAACTCGCCTAAAGTTTTACGCTCTTCGCCATCGCAAATCTTGCGGATCCAATCCCAAAAGCGGATCGACGTTCCCGTGCGGATTGAGCCGCCGCGACCATCGCCAAATGGTAGCGTCGGCCGGGACACCAAATCCGTCGATCTGCGTGATCTTGCGCTGACATTATGGCGTGGAAAATGGCTGATACTCGCGGCTGTCGTACTGTCCATGACGGCCGCGGGGCTCTACACCAGTTTTGTTGCAACCCCACTATACCGGGCCAGTGCTGTGGTCATGCTGGAGACGCGCGAAGAGCAAGTCGTAGACCTACAGGGCGTTATGTCCGGTCTTTCAGGCGACGCGGTCACGATCAATTCTGAGGTTGAGGTACTGCGCTCTCGCGAGTTGTTGAGCCAGGTGGTTGAGCACTTGTCGTTGACCGAAGATCCGGAGTTCAACACGGCGTTGATCGCGCCTGGTTGGGCGCAATCCGCGCAAGATTATGTGCGCGCGTGGTTGCGTGATCAGTTTGGATGGAGCCAGACCCAAACAGAGGCTCTGACATCATCGGAGCTGGGGACTGAGCAGACAATGACGCGAACGCTGAACCGGTTACTGCAACAGGTGGAAATTAGCGTGATCCCCCAAAGTGTCGTGTTTCGGATCATGGTTGAGACAACCTCTGCGACAAAATCCGCCGCGATCGCAAACGCCATCTCTGGGCATTACATTCTGGAACAGCTTGAAGTGAAGTTTGATGCAACCGAACAGGCGACCACGTGGTTGTCTGAACGCTTGTCAGGCCTGCAAAGTGAGCTGGAGCAGCGACAGTCAACGCTGGCCGAATTCTCATCAGGCAGTGAGCTTGTCAGCCCTGAGACGTTGGAAGCGTTGAACCGCCAGCTAAAGGATACGCGTGACCGATTGACTGAGATCGAGGTCGAGCAAGCCGAGCTGATTGATCGCCATGCCGAGTTGTCGGCTCTATGGGAAGATGATCGGGGTTTTACAGAAGTGGCAGAGGATCGGTTGCTTAGCCAGCTTATGGCGCGGCGCGTTCCAGTGGTTGAGAGCTCAGCAATGGCTGAAGAGATCGCAGCACGGATGCAAGCAGTTTTGGCGCAGGTCGATTCGGAGATCAGTCGTGCAGAGCTGCAGATTGCAGCCTTGGCGGCTGCCATCGCCCCGTTTGAACAGCAGATTGCCGTGCAATCGGCAGAATTGGTCACGTTGGAACAGTTGGAGCGAGAGGTCGCAGCATCAGACTTGATTTATGAGACCTTCCTAAATCGGTTTCAGGAGACCAGCGTGCAGCAAGGTATTCAACAGGCCGACAGTCGGGTTTTGTCGCGGGCCGTTGTCCCGTTACTGGCTGCCAGCCCGCAGCGAAAACTGATGTTGACGCTTGCGGCAGGGCTTGGGTTATTGCTGGGGGCGGCTTGGGTCGTGCTGCGCGAAAACCTCAAGAACACTTACCGGACGGCTGAAGAGCTGGAGGCAGCAACAGGCCGATCTGTTCTGGGTCAGATCCCATTGGTGCCCGCCACCAAGCGTATGGGCGTATTGCGATACCTGGCCGAAAAGCCAGCGTCGCCAGCCGCAGAAGCAGTGCGAAATTTACGAACCTCACTGTTATTGTCGAACCCTGACCGCCCACCGCAAATCATCATGTCGACCTCATCTTTGCCGGGCGAAGGAAAGACAACGCAATCGATTGCCTTGGCGCAGAACATGGCGGCAATGGGTAAACGGGTTTTGCTGATCGAAGGGGACGTCCGTCGCCAGGTTTTTGGGGCATATTTTCAGCTGCCTGCAGCTCGAGGGCTGCTGGCTGTCATCTCGGGTGAGGTCGTACTGGCAGACGCTGTTCAGTCTCACCCAACCCATGGCTTTGACATTCTTATGGGCGAACAGGGCAAGGTGAACCCGGCGGATGTGTTTGCATCGGCTAGGTTCGCCGCGCTGCTGGAAATGGCGCGGCGTAATTATGATTTTGTGATCATAGATACGCCTCCGGTTCTGGTCGTGCCTGATGCCCGTGTTATCGGCCAATTGGTCGATACCGTGATCTATGCAGTTCATTGGGACAAAACTCACCGCCATAGCGTGGCCGAGGGCTTGCGTCTGCTCGGGTCTGTCAATGTACCGGTCAGCGGAATGGTCCTAAGCCAGATTGACCCTGTGGGCATGAAGAAATATGGCTATGCCGCAACCTACGGAGCCTACGGCAAAGCCGCAGCCGCTTATTTGGAACAATAGGCCTTCGACCTTCAAAACATGTTGACCAGATAATATGGAAATTGAACTTTACCCACGCTTTCTATATTATAAACAACGAAACAGGCGGGCCTGCAGGCCTGCGGAGCCAGAGAAGCGACAAACAAGTCCCTTGATGCAATTTCTCAACAGATTGAGGCAGTCAGCCACCCCCCGCTTTGGGGCGCAATCGAATGATAAATTTGTGGCACCTTACCCTTCAAGTGATGTCTACGTCGTTGGTGATGTCCATGGTCGAAGCGACCTTTTGGAAAAAATTCTGACCTTGATTGATCATGATATTGAGGTCACCAAACCGGTTGCCCCCCAAGTGGTTTTCGTTGGAGATTATATCGACCGGGGAGAGCACAGCGCAGAGGTCTTAGCCCGCCTTTGCAGTCTGGATGCCGAGCTTGTCGACAACCTGACGCTTTTGATGGGAAACCATGAAAAGATGCTCCTTGATTTTCTGGATGATCCGGCACGTTTTGGTGGACGTTGGTTGCGCAATGGTGGCCTGCAAACGCTGGCCAGTTTTGGTGTGCGTGGCGCCAATATCTCAGAATCCGCAGGGTCAGATGCTCTTTTGGATCTTGGTCATGCGTTACGAGACCGAATGGGTAAAACGCTGGAAAAATGGCTCCGCGCGCGGCCTCTAAATTGGCATAGCGGGAATGTCTGGGTGGTCCATGCCGCCGCCGACCCTGGTCGTGCCATGGAAGAGCAGAAATCTGCGACCTTGTTGTGGGGCGCGCCAGAGTTTAACAAACGGGTTCGTTCAGATGGTAATTGGGTCGTCCATGGACACACGATTGTCGATCAACCAGGGGCCGTGCACGGCCGGATATCGGTTGATACCGGTGCAGTCTTTACCGGACATCTGACTGCGGCTGCGATCCGAACAACGGGTGAGATCACCTTTTTGCAAACCTGAAGTCGTAATCTAGGCCTGCGCAGTTTGATACTCACTGTATGCAGCGCTACGCGCATGCCTTGTTTTTTGTTGTTGATTGAGCAGGCTGAGGATCGGCGTCTTGGGCCGTACAGCCTGTCGGATCTCAATCAGGGCGGTGCGCAGATCTAGTGGTGCAGTGTGACCGTAACGCACGACCATGACCACACTGTCGGCATAATGTGCAAGATATCTGGCATCAACGACGGGCCCCAGCGGTGGACTGTCTATAATCACCACATCCATAGTTTCACGTGCGTCGTGAATCACCCTTTTAAATCGATCGGAGGCCAAAAACTGGTCCGTTGGTAGATCACTGGGCGCGCGACCCAGTATAACTTCGGCCTCCCCATGCGGATCTTGCGCGTAAAAATCGCCAATGACATTCTCGACGCCCGGCTCTGCGTTTAAATACTCTAGGAAACCAGACGTGGTTGTGAGCCCTAGGTGGGACTGCAGCTGGGGCCGGCGCAGATCGCCGTCGATCAGCAACGTCTTTTTGCCCGACAATGCGTAGGTGCGGGCAAGCGCTAATGCTGTTGAGGTTTTCCCCTCGGCTGGATTTGGGGATGTGATCAGGATCACCTGCGCCATGGTGCGTTGCCCACTATGTTGCTGAAACCAGATCTGATCCAACGTTGAACGCAATTTTCGGACTGACTCAGAATAATATGACAGCGGGGCCGATACGACCTGATCTGCAACGGATAGGTGACCAGCGATCAGTTGGATTGCCGGCAACGTAGCGGTTAACTCAGCCCGCGAAATGCCAGCCAGCTGTGATGTCGATGTAATCCCGCCGCGATAGGTCTCATTCAGGAATGCAAGGCCAAGCGCCAGCAGGCCAGAGCCTAGAACCGACAGCATCAAAAGTAGACGCGCGTTCGGGGATCGCGGTGAGATCGGCGGCAAAGCCTCAGACACAATTCTGCTGTCGGCGATCTGAACTGCGGCGGCGGCTTCAACCTCTCGCAGGCGCAAAAGAAGTGACTGATACTGACTGCGCGCGATGCTGGCTTCTTGCTGTAGGACAAATACATTGGCAGCCGTGGTGGAGGACATTTCTTGTTGCAGCAATTCAGCTCGGATTGCCCGCCGATACTGGTCCATCTCACGGTCCATATTTGAGACGTCGCGGTCCAATTGGGTCAGTGACGTGTAGGCACGCTCCTCAAGATCTGTGTCTAATTGGGCAAGCTCCGACCGAAGATCGAAGGCCTCAGTCGTTTCGCCGGCGGTCTGATCAAGATCCAGCGATAGCCGCGACCTTTGTTGTGCGAGACTTGCCAATGCTTGATCCCCAAGGCGATCTGCGAGACTCTGCCATTCCTGACTGACGATCGCCATGCGGGCCTGCTGAATGTCAGCGGTGGCTATCGATCGGGTGGCCGAGACGCGCGTAAGTTCAGCACGCAATTGGGCCACATCCGCCGAGCCACTCTCTTGTTCCAACCGGATGAGATTATCATTAATAAAACGGTCCAACGCTTCTTCTGAGCTGGCTAGACCAAGTTGGGCCTGATCGATTTGCCCGCGCAGGATGTCGCGCGCGGCGAGGATTGCTCTCACCTTACTAATAACTTGCCGGTCCAGATAGGTTTGCGCCATGGTATTGGCCAGATCGGCAGCGCGGTCAGGCGTTTCAGCGGTCACACTGACAGAGATCAAGTAGGTGATCCCTTGCCGCCTGATATCACGCGCCGCCAGAAACCGGTGCAGGACTGCGTTCAAAAGGGTGGCGCCGTCGCGTGGTTCTCCGGGCATGATCCCGACCCTGAGCAACAACTGTTCGGATAATGATATCTGTGGGCCAAATTCTGGATCAGCCACAAGATTTGCAGCTTCGACAGCGGCCAACGCCATTGCTTGAGATCGCAAAATCTCAACCTCACTTTCGATCAAGGCGTTTTCGGCGGAGCTGGGCAAAGCGTTTGTCGGGCGGCTTTCCAGAAGACCATGGCGGTTTGTATCAACCAAGATGAGCGCAGAGGATTGATAAAGCGGTGTTTCCAGAAAAAGGTAGCCAACAGTCAGGCCGACACCAATACAAACGGTCGCCGCAATCAATCGGAACTGACGCCGAAGACTGGACAGCAGATAGGCCAAAGAAATGTCAGTGTCTTGCATGGAAACCCCGGATTTGTGTTGGCTGAGCCGCCGCAATCCCCAAGACAAAGACCAGCAGATAGGCATTGGCCGGCATCTCGAGACTGAAATCAACAAGGGCATGGCAAGCAACCAAAGCCAAAATGCCCAAGGCAGCTGCCGACCAAGGCTCACGCCTGACTTCTGTGCGTTGAACCTGGTGCAATCGCCGCCACGTTAGCGCGCCGATGGCCACAGGAATGGTGCCCGCAAAGACACCATACTCAACCCAATTTCCAAGATAGGTCGAATGGGCATGATCCCAGGTCAGGTGATTGGGTAATTCAGGTGATTGGTAGGCTGTGAACGCAGTTGCAAAGCTCTCAGCGCCAAATCCCAACCATGGGCGATCCGCGATCATTGGCAGAATGTCCGCATAAAGTGTCATCCGATCAATCGGCGCGCCCGAAAGGCTGGCAAACCGCAAAAGCACACCGTTGGCAGCGCCAGCTGCGGCCAAAATAACAACTAAGATCAGCCCAGTCAGCAACAGGCGGTTGCGAGGTCTGGCAGGTCTTGATCCCATTGGGGCAGTGAATGTCAGATAGACGCCAACGCCAATGAGTGTCGAAAGGCAGCCCATCCGCGACTGGGTCGCCAAAAGGGTTAATACAATCAGGCCGATGGCCACAGCATATGCGCCGCATTCCAAAAGTGCGCTGCGGTGGTTTATCGAAGCCTTTGGACGATAAGAGGAGGAGGTGATGGCGATGCCGAGAATGATCCCAATCCCCAAAAACGTTGCAAAGGAGTTGCGGTTCACAAAGGTCCCGGTTGCCACCCCCAGATAAGATGTTTTGACAAAGAAGATGGGATCGTCTGCCAGCAGGGTAAGCGAAATCATCGCCCAAATGGCGTGGGTCAAAATGCCTAGAAACACGATCCAGATCAGAGGTCGCGGGCTGACTAGCCGCAGCGCCGTTTGGAATATCAGATAGGCGAAGGCGCCGATCCCGATTAGCCGAAGTATCACCAAAGCAGAGGCCGCTGGCATGATGCTTTGCAGCGTTGGGAGGGGCAGAAGTTGTAGACAAATCGTAAACGGCATAACGGTGCCGAGGACAAACACACGGTTCATCCAGCGTCCAGCGTCCAGATCGGTTGGGCGCTGATGGGCAATCATCAGGTGAAATGCGGCCAACATCATGAAGATGGCTGAGAGGCCCAGCCAAAAGACGGGACGATTGCTGGCCAGCGGGATAGGCGCCAACACCACCAAAAATGCAAGGAACGGCCCCATGAATTCGCGCCCTCTTGCCCATTCCTTTATGCGTAGATGAAATCGGGTCTCGTGGCGGGACAATGATGGCGACAAGGTATTGGTGTTCATGCCGCCTCCGCCAAATGGATCTGATAGGCAAAAAGAAAACGGCGCTGATACGCCGGGGGTAACGCCTCGATCACCTGAATGAGGCCTTCAGTGGCGTTTGGGGTTCGCCTGAGCTGATCGCTCAGAAACGTAGCACCTTGGCGGTGGCGTAAGACGCGCTCTATGTCTTGGGTCAGCAATTGGGCCGTCGGTGCATCAAGGCCCTGTAAATTGGGCAGCGTAAGCGTAATACGCCGTTCGGCCAACCAACTTGGTTCCGGTGCATGGGTCGCGCTGGCCAAAATATGGGGCTGGGCCGCGTGGTACCCGTCCAAGATTGACGCGGTGCGGGCTGCCACCAAATGCGCCAACGAAGATCGTGGGTATTGAGCTATAGCCTGTTTGGCCAAATCGCGGCAGGCGATTGCTGCATGTTCTTGTCGCGACGCGGGTTGCAGGCGTTGATAGATATGGCCGGACAACGCGCGGTCGCAGCTGCGCAGAACCAATGTGGCTCCATGATTTGAACGTGGTAAGTTGATGGGTGCGCCGGTTGCGAACTGATCAAAAAGTGCGGATGGAACAAGCGTGTTGAGGCGCATTGCAGCCCGCTCAACAGGGACCATCCCCAAAGCGACGACAGAGGCGAGGACCAAGCCGATCGCAACAACGACACGGGCCATTTTCTGTGTTGGTGTGTCCGATTGGGCCGTCGATTGGTTGTGTTTTTTCATGCCCTGACATCGCCGGAAAATGATTAATGTCGCGTTAATCCGGGCTTGCGGGGGTAATCTATGTCTGGGCTGCTGCCGACTCGTCCGATCCGTTCCGCCCGCGTTTCGTAGACAATTTGTTAAGTTTTGTTGCTTAACCGTTGCGGAGCTTTTGGGATGTAGCTTTAAAAGGAGCCTAAGATGCGCAAGTTAGTTTACGGTGTGATCCTGGGATTTGTGCCCTTTGTCCCTATAGCCGGATCAGCACAGACCGTTGTTTTCGACGCGGTAGAAGTAAGCGAAGGCTGCTCGCAGGACGCACAATCGTGTCAAGTTGCAATCCAGACTGCCCTTGCCGCGATCGGGTCGGCAGGCGGACTGACACCGCTAGAAGCCGCATCTCAAATAGGAAGTCTAGCTGCTATAGCTGTGGATGCTGCCCAAGCCGCCCCGATGCTAGAGCTATCGGGGATTGCCAACGCGATCGAAACGATTGCGTCTGCCACACACGATCCTGCGCAAGCAAATGCAATCATTGAGGTCGCCGCGTTGGTTGCGAGTGGAAGTGCTGGAACCATCTCAGTAACTGAACCCGTGGCCGCCAGCCCGGGTTAGGCCAATGGGGTAGTATTCAGCATTCACGGATCCCTATCCTAATCAAATCGGCCCCTGTTAAAATATGTATTCCGGTGGTCACATGACGACCGGTTTGCAAATACCATTCCCGCAGCGGAGCAGGGTAGTGATCTGCCATTACCAGTGACCAATGTTCAAACGCTTCTGGCACCAAACCGATCCCGTAGATGGCTGAACTAGGCCCGTGGAAGCCAAACTGGGTTCGTCGAGCGACGCAGGTTTGGGGCAACGCCAGATAAAGTGTGCAGGCAGACGCGCAGAACCTGCCTGTGATTTCAATTGGAACATTTCGACTGCTAAGATGCTCTATCAGTGAAACCCTTTCGCGCAGGGGGCCGCCCGGATCATCAAGGATGATGATTGGATCTGGCTGTGCCTGCGCTGGGTTGACCATAGCCAAGTCTGAGAGCCACAGCCCCCAAACAACAAAACTGAATAAAAGAAAGTGTCTCTGCCCCAAATTGCGTCCCACGCACCAAAAAAGGGCCGCGTCTTGCGGACCGTTTCCATAATTTTCCCTCAAGATTGAAAAGCACCAAACGTTTTGTCTGGAAAAGAACGCCTCGTGGCGTCTGCGCCCAATTTGAGGGGCAGAAATGAAGATTTTCTTGTGGTTCAGGACTGACTTATGCAAGCTTTTCGAATGATTTTCGTTAATTATTCAGATGAACAAAAACGTTAACTTTGTTCAGTACACCATTCGAATTTTACTCAAATCCTGAATTTAAGACATAATTAATCAAGATTGTATTTTGTTGAAGGGCCAAGAGAAGTTTGCATCGGTTAAGGGGCTCTGATGAAAGATATCCATTTTGACGGGACTACGCGCAATCTGCCGCTGATGGATCTGCCAGCGGTGATCTACGTGCGCGGTTTGAAGCGTGGGATAGATATTGCGATTGCCCTTTTGGCGCTGCCTATCTTGATCCCAATGATCGCGGTGCTTTGTCTGATTATTCGCCGTGACGGTGCCCCTGGCCTTTATGGACAGGAACGGATTGGCCGATATGGTCAGCCATTCACCTGTTGGAAACTCCGCACGATGGTGCCCAAAGCGGAACAGATACTTGGCACAATGTGTGCACAGGATCCCAAGGTTGCCCGCGAGTGGAACACACGGCAGAAATTGGGGGATGATCCCAGGATCACGGGTTTTGGCGCGTTCTTGCGGGCCTCCAGTTTCGATGAGTTACCACAAATCTGGAACGTATTGGTTGGCGATATGAGCTTTGTCGGACCGCGCCCCTTTATGGCTAATCAGGAAGCGGCGTATCTTGCGGCGGGTGGCAGTGCATATTTTCGGATGCGCCCGGGGATCACCGGGCCTTGGCAAGTTGAGGGCCGGGGCGCGACGCGGTTTTCGGATCGGGTGGCTTATGACGCGGCCTATTATGACCAGATCTCACTTGGCTATGATTTGTTGCTTATCTTTCGGACAGTCCCAGTGGTTTGTCGAAAAACAGGTCACTGAACCCTTGTTGTATAAAAGATCGTTTGGGGTAGGGCGCGCCCCTTGACCCTGTGCGCCGCGTAGTCATTGTGCGCGGATAGCGTATGTGGCCCGCGCTTGGTTTTATGGTAGTTGTACAAACAATGATTACACCTGTTTTGCTTTGTGGCGGTTCCGGCACACGACTTTGGCCGCTGTCGCGAAAGAGTTTTCCAAAGCAGTTCACTGAACTCTTGGGCGCAGACAGCCTGTTCCAAGCCTCAGCGCGACGATTGTCTGGGGTGGGCTACGCGGCACCATTGGTGATCACTGGGTCTGATTTCCGGTTTATTGTATCTGAGCAACTGGCCGCAGCCGGCGTCGAAAATGGCACGTTGTTGATTGAGCCTGAGGGGCGCAACACGGCCCCTGCTGTTTTGGCGGCGGCCCTGCATATTGCGGCGTCTGACCCTAATAGATTGATGCTGGTGGCGCCGTCGGACCATGTGATCCCCGACTGTGAGGCATTTCGAGCTGCCGTTGATCAGGGACGAGAGATAGCCAATTCGGGTGGTCTCGTGACCTTTGGCATTCAACCGGATCGACCAGAGATTGGATACGGCTATCTAGAGCTGTCGACGCAGCCCAACGGGCAGCCAGTTCCACTGAGTCGATTTGTCGAAAAACCGGATCTTGCGACGGCGCAGCACATGATTGAGGCTGGAAATTATCTTTGGAACGCCGGAATTTTTCTGTTCCAGGCAAAATCGATGATCGCGGCATTTGAGGCATATGCGCCGCATCTGATTGGCCCGGTTCAGGCCGCTGTAGATGGGCTGCAATCTGATCTGAACTTCTTCCGTCTCGATCCAGCCGCGTGGGCCGACGTTGAGGATATTTCTATCGATTATGCCGTGATGGAAAAGGCAAATAACCTGAGTGTTGTGCCTTTTGGCGCCAGGTGGTCCGATGTGGGTGATTGGGAGGCGGTTCGTCGCGAAGGGTCAGCCGATGTATTGGGCACAGTGACCAACGGCCGGGTTACGGCAATTGATTGCTCTGACAGCCTGTTGAGGTCTGAGGCCGATAGTTTAGAAGTTGTGGGCATTGGTTTGGCTAACATTATTGTGGTGGCGACACCGGATGCGGTATTAGTCGCGGACAAGTCGCGCGCGCAGGATGTCAAACATGCGGTCAGTGTATTGAAGGCAAAGGCCGCCAAGCAGGCTACTGAGTTTCCGCGCGATCACCGACCGTGGGGTTGGTTTGAGACGCTGGCGTTAAGTGATCGGTTCCAAGTCAAACGGATCGTCGTCAAACCTGGTGGTGCACTGAGCCTGCAAAGCCATGTTCATCGGGCAGAGCATTGGATTGTGGTGTCTGGTACGGCCAAGGTCACAGTTGATGACAAGGTTGAGCTGCTTGGCGAAAATCAGTCGATCTATATTCCGCTTGGTGCCAAGCATCGGATGGAAAATCCTGGCAAGGTGCCGATGGTCTTGATCGAAGTTCAGACTGGATCCTACTTGGGGGAAGATGACATCATCCGTTATGAGGATGTTTATGCACGCGGGCAGGGTGCCAAGGGCTGACCCGCGAGCAGCCAACCTCAGACTTGGTAAAAGTCTCGGTACCAGTCGACAAATTCCTGCACGCCGTGCGCGACTGAGGTCTTTGGTTTATAACCGGTCAACTGCTCTAACAGCGCCGCATTGGCCCAAGTGGCGGGCACGTCACCCGGTTGCATGTCCATGAAGTTCTTTTCTGCCAACTGACCTGTTGCCGCCTCAATAGCCTCAATAAAGGTCATTAGTTGGATCGGTTCAGAATTCCCAATATTGACGACACGCCAAGGGGCTACCGGGCTTAGACTGTCGCCGTCGGAGATCTCGGACGGGTCCGCTGGACGAACTGGAACCGCATCGATCAGCCGGATGATCCCGTCGACCAGATCCGTCACATAGGTGAAATCCCGGCTCATATTGCCATGATTGAACACGTCAATCGGCTGACTGTTCAAAATCGCCTTGGTAAATTTGAACAGCGCCATATCGGGCCTGCCCCAGGGACCATAGACGGTGAAGAAGCGGAACATCGTCACCGGCAAATCAAAGAGGTGGGAATAGCTGTGCGCCATAGCCTCATTCGCCTTTTTGGTGGCGGCGTAAAAGGACATCTGATTGTCCGTCTTATCCGTCTCGGCATAGGGCATCTGGGTGTTGGCGCCATAAACCGATGAGGTTGAGGCTAGCAGCATGTGGGTCGGTGGGTACGCGCGGCCAGCCTCCAGCAGCTTGAAGGTGCCGATCAAATTGGCCTCAACATAAGATTGTGGGTGGTCGATTGAGTAACGGACGCCCGCTTGACCCGCCAGATGGATAACTGCGTCGGGCGTATGGGCGGCAAAAATCTCCATCAGGGTGTCGTCTGTCTCAATGCCTTTGTTGATCACGTGAAAGCCGGATGATTGCAGCAACATCGCTTGGCGGCGCTCTTTCAGGGCAACGTCGTAGTAGTCGTTCAGGTCATCAATGCCGATCACGGCCCAGCCATCGGCCAGCAGTTGAGTGCAGAGATGATATCCGATGAACCCGGAGGATCCGGTGACAAGCGCTGTTCGCATCAAATGCTCCTGAAGCTGTCAGTCGACGCCAAATAGGTCGCGGGTAAAGATTTTGTCAAGAACGTCGGCCAATTCTGGCGCGCGGCGGTTCGCAATGATCAGATCGCTTTCTGCTTTGAAAGTCGCCAGATCCCGCACGATGGCTGATCCAAAGAAATGCACGCCTTCAAGGTTGGGCTCATACACGATCACCGGAATTCCCTTGGCCTTGATCCGCTTCATGATGCCCTGAACCGAGCTTTGTCGAAAATTGTCGGATCCTTCTTTCATCGTCAGCCGGTAGACGCCCACAACGCTGGGTTTGCGCGCCATGATGCTTTCGGCGATGAAATCCTTGCGGGTACGGTTGGCATCGACAATTGCGTTGATCAGGTTTTGAGGCACGGCATCATAGTTTGCCAACAGCTGTTTGGTATCCTTGGGCAGGCAATAGCCGCCATAGCCAAAAGATGGATTGTTGTAGTGGTTGCCGATCCGCGGGTCGAGGCCGACACCGTTGATGATCTGTCGTGTGTCCATCTCATGAACCTGCGCATAGGTGTCCAGCTCATTAAAATAGGCGACCCGCATGGCGAGGTAGGTGTTCGAGAACAACTTGATCGCCTCTGCCTCGCTGGGATCTGTCAGTAGGGTTGGGATGTCTGTCTTTTCGGCGCATTCGGTCAGCAGGTCTGCAAAAGTTCGGGCAGCATCGGTTCGATCGCCGACAACGATCCGGCTGGGATGCAGGTTGTCATGTAGCGCCTGGCCTTCACGCAGAAATTCGGGCGAGAAAATGATATTATCTGACCCCAACATCGCTCGCAGGTCACGGATATATCCAACCGGAATCGTTGATTTGACGATGATTGTGGCGTTCGGTGCCAGTGCTAATGCGTCGCTGATCACGGCCTCAACGCTGCTGGTATCAAAATGGTTGGTGCCTGCATCGTAATTAGTGGGTGTCGCCACGATAACGAAATCAGCGCCTTTATAGGCAAGTTTCTTGTCCAGCGTTGCCGTCAGTTTCAGGGGCATGTCTGACAAGAAACGCTGAATATCGGGATCAACAATGGGGGATTTTCGGGCGTTTATGTCGTCAACTCGGTCGGCAGAGACGTCCAATGCGAAGACTTCGTGCTTTTGGGCAAGCAGAATGGCAATCGACAATCCGACATAGCCCAAGCCTGCGACAGCAACTTTCATACCAGCCTCTTTTCTTTTCTCAGGCCACCTTAAGATGGGGTCATTGCGTAAACTACGCATGCTTTAGCAGTTTCGCATCTAAGAACATCGAACGGCCACTGCTTTATTCTGGAAGATTGCGGCGGCGCGACACCCATGCCCAGCTGGACGAACAGATCTCGTCCAACCCTTTTTGCGATTTGAAGCCCAAGACTTCGGTCGCCCGCTGAGTTCGTGCGCAATAGATCGGAACGTCACCAGCGCGGCGACCTTTGATTACATAAGGCAGGTCTTTGCCAGTGGCCGCAGAATAGGCGCGAAGAATTTCAAGCACCGAATAGCCCTGACCGGTGCCCAGATTGACCAAGTGGCTTTGCCCGGTCCGCAACAGCGATTGTAGCGACAGGACGTGTCCGTGGGCCAGATCCTCAACATGGATATAGTCGCGCACGCCGGTGCCATCGGGTGTGGGGTAGTCGGCACCAAAGACGTTTAGATGCGGCAGATCACCGGTGGCGACCTTAGCGATATAGGGCATCAGATTGTTCGGCGTATCGCTGGGATCTTCACCGATCAACGCGCTGGCATGGGCTCCGGCGGGATTGAAATAGCGCAAGATGCCAAAGGCCCAGTCAGGATCGCTGGCGGCGACTTGCTCCAAGATCTCCTCACCGGTGATTTTGGTGTAGCCGTATGGATTTTCGGAACGGCGGGTGGCCGTCTCTGGGGTCGGTGTCTCGTCGGGGACGCCGTACACCGTCGCGGAAGAGGAGAAGACAAGGCGCTGGCAACCGGCCGCACCCATGACTTTCAGCAACCCCAGAAGGCCAGAGATGTTGGTCTCAAAGTACTCAATGGGTCTTTCGACGCTTTCAGCGACTGCCTTGCGAGCGGCGAAATGTACGACCGCAGCGATGTCATGTTCAGCAAACACGCGGCTCAACATATCAGTATCCAGAATGTCCCCGCGCAGAACGGTTACTGGCGCGCCAGTGATCATCTCAAGCCGCGCCGGAACGTCGTCGCGCGCGTTTGAGAAGTTGTCGAGGATCACAACATGAAACCCCGCCTGAACCAGTGCAACATAAGTGTGTGAACCGATGTAGCCTGCACCTCCGGTTAGTAGAATCGTTGGCGCCGTCATACTTGGGCCTCACGTGCCAAAACAGACTCGATCCGTTCCACATCGACCGGGTTATTCAGTTCCCAGAAAACGCGGCCTCGCGCCTCTACTTCGACGCAACTGATAGGCACCCCGTTTTCAAGGAACCGCAGCTGTTCCAGCCCTTCCAGCTGCTCCAGGGGGCCGATGTCCCAGCTGCCATAAGCGGTCAGTGCCTTGGGTCGGTAGCCATAGACACCGACATGGTGAAAAACTGGGATCTCTGCGGTTGCGGGCAGATGGCCGGTGAAAGGAATAACTTCTTTTGAGAAATACAGCGCTTGCATCGCGTGGTTGAAGACAGCGGTAGTGCCGCCGACGCGCCCGTTTCGGCGGTCATCCAGAAAATTCTCATAGGTTTCACGATCGCACCGCAGAACTGGTGTGGTCATTTGGGCGCTGGCGTCATTGCGCATTGCCGCGATCAGCGCCTCGACAAACCACACTGGGGTCAGCGGGGCGTCGCCCTGCAGGTTAATCACGATCTGGCTGTCGATATTGTAGCTTTGAACCGCTTCTGCGCATCGTTCGGTGCCATTGCGACACTGGGATGATGTCATCAAGACCTGAGCCCCAAATGCATTGGCCGCCGCTTGGATCCGTTCATCATCCGTTACAACATAAACCGCATCCACGCCGGGAACGGCCATGGCAACATCCCAACTGCGATGGATCAAAGATTTTGAGATACCATCTGCGCCTTTGAGCATGGCCAGTGGCTTACCTGGAAAGCGACCCGACTCGTACCGCGCAGGGATCAAGATCGTGACGCTCATGCGACACCTGCCCGCAGACAGTCATGGATCTGGATTAACCCTTGGAGCTGGCCGTCTTCGGCAACAACACAAAGTGCCGTGATCTTCTTGGCGTTCATGACGCCTAGTGCTTCGGATGCAAGCGCGTCGGGTAGGATTGTCTTGGGGTGCTTGGTGGCCACATCAACTGCCTTTAGGTCCATCAACCCGTCCAGATTGCGTCGCAGGTCGCCATCGGTGATTACGCCGATTAGGCGACCGTCCTGAGACAGGGCGACGACACCAAATCCCTTGGTGCTCATCTCAACCAGTGTTTCGCCCATGCTTGCGGATGGGGCTACGATTGGGATCGCGCCGTTGCTGTGCATTAAGTCTGACACCCTGAGAAGTTGCGCACCAAGTTTGCCCCCGGGGTGGAAGGTTTGAAAATGTTCCCGCGCAAATCCACGTGCCTCCATCAGGGCGACGGCCAATGCGTCGCCCAAGGCAAGCGAACATGTGGTTGATGTTGTCGGTGCCATTCCGATGGCGCAAGCCTCGGGCGCATTGGGCAACACCAATGTAATGTCGGCCTGACGACCTAAGGTGCTGTCTTCTTTCTTGGTGATGGCAATCATCGGGATAGCAAAGCGGCGGGCGTGGCCGATTAGATCAGCTAATTCAGTCGTCTCACCTGAATTTGAGAGAACAAGGCAGACGTCGTTCTCAGTAATCATACCTAGATCGCCATGGCTTGCCTCAGCCGGGTGGACGAATTGTGCAGGCGTGCCAGTGCTGGCCAGCGTGGCTGCGATCTTATGGGCGATATGGCCGGATTTACCCATGCCTGATACGATGACGCGTCCACGGACCTGTTTGAGCAGATCAACTGCGCGCTCAAAACTGTCCGACAGCTCATCGGCCATCTGGCGCAAAGCCTTCGCCTCAACATGTAAAACATGTCTGGCAGTGTCCAATGGGGATGACGGCATTTGTTCCTCCGAACCAACAGGTCAGGTAGCGCCCTTAATCGCAAGACGGGGACCAGAATTCAATGCGGTTTTGCCTTTACGCCGTGTCAGGGGGCAACATGGGCGATTCTGCTCGATTATTT